>CALBIN010000533.1 GCA_937893275.1 uncultured Opitutia bacterium
CCTGTGGGTTTCCGGGCATGAGCCCAGCAGCCCGCTCGGCAAAAGGCAAAGCATCCTCCCATTGCTCCGATTGGGCGTACAATTGAGCCAAGGTTTGAGGGAATTCGGGGTTTTCCGGTTGCAGGGCATAGGCCGTCTTGATCGAGGATGCCGCCTTATCGCGTTGCTCCAGTTGCCAATACGCTACCCCTAGGTTGAAATGAATTCTTGGGTTTTCCGGCATGATGGATGCAGCCCGAGACAAGCGTTGGGAAGCTTCGTCTAAACGGTTGCGATCCTCAGCGAGAAGGAGACCGAGAGAGTAGTGCCCCTGTCCCCAGCCCGGCTCCAGTCGGACGACTTGGCGAAGAAGCTTTTCGGCTTCTCGATTGCGACCTCTTCGGTTAAGCAGGGTCGCAAGATTCATACGGGCGGGAACAAAGGTTTCCTCCCTGTCGATAGCGGCCGTGTAGTAGCGTTCGGCTTCGCGAGGATTGCCTTGGTTTTCGGCGAGGTTACCCAGAGAAAGATTGGCTTCGGGGCGATCGAGATTGCTTAGGAAGCGAGCCTTCAGTTCACGAAAAGCGATATCGAAATGCTTCTTTTCCTCAGGATTAAAAGTACGAGAAGGAAGGCGAGAAAGTACTCGAGCCGCCTCCGTTCGAACGGAAAGAATCGGGTCTTTAAGGATGTGCCCCAGACTCTGCTTCAATTCGTTGTCGGGGAGATTTTCGAGAGTGTTGACAGCGGCTACCCGGATAACGGGGTCAGGATCAGAAGCACGCGTGCGAGCCTCGGCAAAGCTAGCCGGGCCAAGAAACCTTCTAAGCGCGAGCAAGGCCCCGGATCGAGTGAAGGAAGGTGATTCGAGATCACGAACAGTGTCCAAAAGAAGTTTCTTCGCCTCGGGTTTTCGATTGCGAAAAGCATGAAACGCCTCGGGATGACGGACTTCCCTAGGACGATTAGGCCCCTTGAACTCTTCCACTTTTGCCGCAGCCCATGCGGCATCCTTGTCATCGTGACAACGATTGCAAGCGTTGGGCGTACCATACTTCACACTGAGGTCGGGCCGGGGAATGCGTATACTGTGGTCGCGACGAGGATCCACCACCATGTAGGTCTTTTCCGGCATATGGCATTCCACGCATTGAGCTCCTTTGGTTCCCATCGGATGAAAATGGTGAGCCGGTGAATCATAAAGGGTAAGATTGTCTGGCGTAGGCGAATGGCAACGCATGCACAGTTGGTTGCCTTTGACGTAAGTTCGAGCAGTGTGCGGATCGTGACAATCGGCGCATTTCACGCCCTTGTGAAACATCTTGCTTTGAATGAAGGATCCGAACACATAGACCTCGTCGTCGATTTGCCCGTCAACATGATAGGTAGGAGCACTCATGTCGGGTGCCCACGGTTGAGCTACCTCGGGTAGAAAATGATCCAGGAATTTGGAACCAACGTGATGCCCGGGATGAACAAATCCGCGACGAGCATGGCACTTTGCGCAAGACTCGACCTGAACCTTGCTGGAACTGTTGACGTCGGCAAGGCCGTAGTGGGTCATGCCCTGCCAACCATTATCCGCCTTCGCCAGTTCCACATGCTTGCGACCGGGTCCATGGCAAGCTTCGCAGGCAACGGTCATCTCGGAATAAGAAGTGCTGAACTTTCGTGTTTTGGGATCATATCCTTTGCGAAGGTTGGTGGAGTGACAGTCGGCGCACATGTGGTCCCAGTTTTGCATGGAGCGAGTCCAGAAGAGAGGGTCGCTTGGTTTAATGTGCTCATCAGGATAAATGTGGTACCATTTTTTCCCTTCGACGTCCCAGCAAGTGGGCAGGACTTGCATGCGACCGTCGGGGAACTGAATGAGATATTGCTGGAGGGGTTCCCAACCAAAGGTGTGTTTCACTTGAAAGACTTCCATTTTACCGTTTTGGTTTTCCGTTTCCACCATGTACTTTTCACCCTCCCGGAAAAACCGCGAAATGACGCCGTATCGCTCGAAAGTAGTGTTGTTGAAATCACCTCGAACAGTTTCAGGCGTAGGCAACTCCATGGCATGAAAGTGATGAGACCCTTTCCATTTTTCGTGTTGCTCCGAGTGGCATTGAACACAGCTCGCGACACCGACGTACTCGTCGAGACGAAGATCTCCGATCGGATCAACTGACTGGCTCGTAAAATTTGAGTCAGATCCGTCGCCACATGAGGGAAGCAACCACAGTGCTCCTAGGAGCACTAGCCCCAAAGTCATTAACGCAAATCGATTTCTTACAGAAGACACAGAAATCAACATAATGGAGATTTTCACGAAATTTGCAATCCGTGCCTTCAGGTGAAATCTTTCAATCGATTGAATTAAAGACCATGGCAGCAATTTTTATTCAATAAAGTTCACATTCAATAGCTTTCCTCACCTTGCGTGCAAGATTTTAAAGGACTCTCCATTTGTCGCAAATAAAGGTTATAAAAACGCAAAAAGGCGTTCATTTAGCGTCGCAAGGAGAAACTAAGCGTGGGATTATTAGAAAACACTTGATAAAGCTTAGGGAGAAAACTTAAATAATCTAATAAGCAATATTAACTAGC
>CALBIN010000534.1 GCA_937893275.1 uncultured Opitutia bacterium
CCCCGATTATCGGCATCTTGGACGGCATCGGGCATAATCCAGAAAGAATCCCTCAGGACTCCTTTGGCTTCCTGCTTGATGAGTTCCTTTAGAAAAAGCAGGCCGGACAATCGAGGCAACTTTTCCTTTTCGTTCGAATGGGAACGATTCCACCACAGAACCATGAGTCCGCTGTCTGGAAGAACGAGATCGGCGGCAAGGAGGGCATCACGATAGGCAGGATCGCGAGGAAGGTCATTTGCCAATCCGGGTCCGGATGGCGCGACGACTAGTCCGCCAAGCAAGGAATGATCTATCGCCTCTGTCAAACTACCCGAAAAAAACTTAACTCCAAGAACAGTTCGAGTCGGGGAAGAAGGAAGTGAATGGAGAGAGTGGTCAGTATTGAAACTCACTAGAGCAGTAAGAATCGTCTCAGTAAGCGGAACGAGGAGGGAAGATGACTTGAACCACTGTGCGTAGCACAATCTCACAATCCGTCCAAACGGTCCAGTTGCCAACATAATCGAAATCCATCTCGATACGACGACGAACAAGTTCGGGATCGGTAAATTCCCCTCGTAGACCTCGGCATTGGGCAGGACCAGTTACCCCGGGTTTCACGAATTGCCTAACACGGTAAGCCTTGTAGTCGCGTTGAAAGAGATAATCGTGTCGAGCAAGGTAAGGCCGTGGACCGACAAGACTCATCTCTCCCTTTAATACATTTAAAAATTGAGGAATTTCGTCGATGCTAAAACGACGCATGAACCGACCCGCAGGGAAAATCCTAGTGTCGGCGCGAGTGGCCTGTGCAGCTTCGTTCCTTTTGCCCGAGATGTCATGCCCCATGGAACGAAACTTCCAGATCACAAATTTACGACCAGCAAGCCCAACTCTCTCTTGACGGAAGAAAAGGGGGCCGGAAGACTGTAAAAGTTGAAACAACCACACGAAAAACATGGCAGGCGGCAATACGAATAGGAGAGCAGGAATGCTGAGAGCAATATCGAAAACACGCTTCACCATCCTGTTGAAAGGGCTTTCGAGCGGTTCGTTCTGAAGTCTGAAAAATTGACGACCGGATTCTTCTACAAAAACTAGACGTGAGTCAAACAAGCTGGAAAGTGAATTGTAGATGAGAACGCGACAACCATGGCGATTCGAGTTTTCCGCAACAAGGGGAATCCAGTTGTCGATGTGCTCGTCGGGCACAACGACAACTTGATGGATTTCGTTGTTTTCGAGGTACTCATCAAGCAATGAGTAATGCCCAAGGTCCGGAAGGGACAGTTTTTTCGGAACACAACGGGAAGTGGAGAAAACACCGGCGAAAGAAAACCCTTGAGCAGTATGCCGATCGAGCCATTGACTCAAAGAGTCCAAAGCCCCCCCATCGCCAATAATCACACTCTTCCGATCGCTAGAAGAAGGTGAGGAAAAACGCTGAAAAAGCACTGGGAAACTGAAATTCGCAAAAACCAGAACAGGCCAGCAAGCTCCAATAAATGCAGCTAGAAAAAGCCTACTGGTTGCCTTGTCTTTAGTGGCGAAGTAGAAGGCAAAGACCAAAAAAGCAATGAGGGCCACTTGGAAGTTTGCCTTGATCACAGAACCGCCAAGTCGACGCAACCCAACCGAATGCACGAATGAACCATAGGACCCGGTAGATCCGAAAGATGCCAAGAACACGCCAAGGACAGCAGCAAGTGCGTAACTCCAAGGCAAACTTATCAATTCGCGCCCCGAGGATTCCCAGACATAATGGATAATCCAAAAACACGCTATAACCGTTAGCAAAAGAGCCGCATTGTGAAGCAAGGCTAATCCGCGCACCCTGTTGTTGTTCATTTTAAAGGGGAGATATTCAGTAAAAGTTAAAGCGTACGAATAAAAAGAAAACTTTGTTCATGCAAATTACTGATGATATAGAATGCCATCAAGGTCTAATTCAAGCAAGCAAAAGCGGAAATTCAAATTATCGGCTTGCTTAATTTCATTTTTTTTTGAAACATATGAAAAGACACCCTGAGACTATT
>CALBIN010000535.1 GCA_937893275.1 uncultured Opitutia bacterium
TTCTTGAGCAAGTGCGAGCGAGTCAATGGAAACGCCTGAAGATTGTACCTTTTTTCAAGAGAGGTTGCTGCGAAAACTAGGAAAACAACTCGTCGATCGGTGTCCCGAATGGCAAAACGGGAACAGGACGTCCCCCATGGTCGAGGTACTGCTTGGTGACGTCGATGCCGAGATGCCGATACATCGTCGCCAAAACATCTTGAGGTTTCACGGGACGCTCCTTTGGTTCAGCGCCCTTGGAATCCGATTCCCCGACGACCCGCCCACCCTGGATTCCTCCACCTGAAACGGAGGCGCTGAAGACATTCGGATAATGATCTCGCCCGCCGGTAGAGTTCACCTTGGGAGTACGACCAAATTCTCCCCAAGCCACGACCATTACATTGTCCGATAATCCACGATCTTCAAGATCCTGCAACAAAGCCGAATAGGCTTGGTCCCATCTGGGGAGAAATCCGTCGCGCATAGTTTCGTACCCTTTGACGTGCGTATCCCACCATCGAAGGTCAACAGTCACGAGACGTACGCCGGCCTCCACTAATCGTCGAGCCAAGAGCATGCGCTGACTCCATGCGGGCACGCCGCAACGATCAGGCGTGGGAGCCTTGTACTCGGGCATGAAGCCGTAACGCTCCCGAAGAGCGCGAGGCTCGGCATCCAAATCGAAAGCATCTCGAGCCTTCGGGCTTGTCAGGATATCAAAGGCTTGTTGGTTGAAACCATCGGCTGCTTCCATCGAACCGGAAACGTCGACCTCTCGCCGAATGTCGTCAAAAGACTTTAGAAGTCCCTTACGGGAATCAAGTCGGTTAAGAGAAAGAGAATCTCCCAAGGAGAAATTTGGTAGATTGAAGGGACCTTCGACGGCAGGATCGGCCTGTGTCTCGAACGCGGCGTATTTTTTCCCCAGGTAAGCCGGGTCGACACCGGGCAGACGCTTGGGAATCATAACGTAGGGAGGCAATTCGGGATTCAAGTGCCCTTGTTGCTCAGCTACGATCGAGCCGCAGCTCGGATAATAGTTCTCATTAGGGTTTCCCTTGTTTGGCGGATACCCCGTGAACATTATCTGGTCGCCGGCGGAATGCCCTGCATCGGTATGGTAGAGGCTTCGAATAATGGAAAATTTGTCCATCACCTTGGCGCACTTCGGCAAGAGGTCGCAAATTTGTATGCCGGGCACGTTGGTGGACATCGCGCCGAAAGCTCCACGGTAATCCTGTGGAGCGTCTGGTTTGGGATCCCATGTCTCGTGCTGACTGGGGCCTCCCCGCTGCCACAGTATGATGACGGACTTCTCGTTGGAAGTCTTTGCCGCATCAGCAGTGCTTTCGGCCTTTAACACTTGGGGCAAGGAAAGCCCCGCCATGCCCAAGGCGCCTGCCTTGACGAAACCACGTCGGTCAATCGCAAGGTTTCTACGAAACTCTTCGCAACCGAATGCGTTGGCGTTCATAATTTTTTTCTAAAGATCCTTCCCGTCTCTTAAAGTTGCGGTTGGATTTCCTTACAGATTAAATAAGAATTCCTTGGTATTGAAGAGGGCCCAGACGACGTCTTCGTAGGCTTCTTTCTTCGCCACGGGCTTTTTCACACCTTTATCGTCCTCAATTTCTCGATTAACGTAATTCACGGCCATTTTCAATTCCCCTTCTTTGGGTGCCCGGGAAAAGGCTGCATAATAGAGTTCTTCGATTTTTTCCTCGTCCGTCTTGTCCTTGTCGTTGGCCAACTTTGTAGCACGACTGGATCCATTGGTAAGCTTGCTTTGGATATCCTTGGAGTTAATCAAGTGAAGGCTCTGGGCCAAGCTGGCGTCGCCCGAACGTTCGCACTCGCAAGCGCTAGCGTTGTCGGGTCGCCCGAACACGGAGAGAAAATAGCTTTTCTGATTGAAGCTGTTATCAGGGAGCATAGTGGCTCGCGTGCCAGCGGGAAGGCCACTGAAACCAGTGCGCACCTCAGTCAGGTCATCGATCGAATCGAGTAAAACCTCTGCCTGCAGACGCTGTGGATAGTGCCGAGAGAAGTTATGCTTGTCCTTGGCGTTGTATCGGTTGGGAATCGAGCTGAACTGATAGGTCTTTGATCGGCAAAGGTCACGAATTATACCCTTCATGTCGAAACCGCTTTCAATAAACTTTTCGGCCAGAGCCTGAAGCAGTTCGGGATTCACCGCAGGGTTAGTTTCGCGCATATCGTCCTCGGGGTCCACTAAACCACGCCCGAAAAAGTGCTTCCAATAGCGGTTCACGAAAGTGTGTGCGAAAAATGGATTGTCCTTGGCGGACATCCAGTCGACGAGAGCTTGTCGCGGATCATCATCAGAAGCAATCACCGGAGATTCCGCTCCAAGTCCGGCAGGTTGAACAGGAGTGTTGTCCTTTTTGTTGGTGGCCTTAGCCACGCCGCGCTTGTGAAAAATAATATCCTCATCCGGCAAGCGTCCCTTGGCTCGTCCCACTTGAGAAAAGAAGGCGGACAACTTGTAATAGTCCTTCTGGCTCCACTTCTCAAAGGGATGATGATGGCACTGGGCACATTGAATCCTCGTACCGAGAAAAAGTTGGGCGGTATCTTCGAGCTGGTTTTGTACCGTCTTTACTTCGCGATACCAGCCGACGGCCGGGTTATGAAGCATTTCACCGGAGGCAGCCACCACTTCACGAACGAACTGGTCGTAAGGCTTGTTCTGGTGCAAACTGTCGCGAACCCATCCATGGAAGGCGTAATTCCCTCGCTGGTAGGAAGTCTTGGTGCGCTTGTTTCGAAGGAGGGAAGACCACTTGTTGGCAAAGAAGTTCGCGTAATCGGTACTGGCAAGCAATCGGTCGATCAGCTTGTCTCGTTTGTTCGCATCCTTGTCGGCAAGAAAGGCCTTGGTCTCTTCGGGAGTGGGCAAGCGACCACCGACATCGATCGATACCCGGCGAATGAAGGTGGAATCGTCGCAGATTTCAGAGGGAGGCATGCCCACGGCTTTCAGCTTGGCGAAGACAAACTCATCCACGTAATTGCGAGCCGGGGGAAGATTATCCACGGGAGCTCCGAGAGGCACGACTGCACGAAAGACCGCCACCTTGTCTTGGTAGCGAATCATTACGCCCAAGTCCCCAGGTTGTTCGAACACGGCAACATGAGCGTTTTCATCCACTTCGCCCACCTCCTCGTCGTTCGCCTCGTAGACAGAGGAACGAGTGACGTCCTTCATCGTGCCGTCGGAATATTTGGCGGTGACTACGAGCTGCTGCTCCCCTTCCATATCCATAATGCGGACCTTGGGGAAAACGGCGATACTCTCGAGAGTGGGATCATCGGGTTTTCCGTAAGGCATTCCTTGGGCTATCCACGAATGGATGAGCCGATAATCGAGCGAACCCTTCTCAATCCTAGCTCCTCCGCCATGAGGTGAGTCGTTAATCGCTTTGGTAAGCAGCAAACTACGGTCTGGAGCTGCCGGAAATACGCGACGCCCTCGAGCTTCCTTGACGATGTATTCGAAATCCTCTTGCGGCTCGAAACCAAGGAGCGAAAGACGAAAACCATTTTGGCCTCCCGACTTTCCGTGGCAACCACCACCGTTGCAGCCATACTTGCTGAACAAAGGAGTGATTTCATTGGGAAAATTGATCCGCTGAATGGTACCGGACTCCTCAACCGTTATCTCCGCTGCGGCGGTGGCTCCGCCCTTGGCCACAACGGTGATTTTGGTCTTCCCGTCCTTTACAGGGCTCACCCAGCCCGTTGCATCAATGGCCACGACACCGGCGGGTTCCGAAGAGTATTTCACCTTGCGAGAAAGGTCTCGCTCATTTCCATCCGAGAATAAACCCGTAATGACCAACTGCCGACGAGCGTCTATACCCTTCAAGGAAATAGCGTCTCCGTCGAAGGCAGAAAACCCGAGGGTGATTTTTTCGGCTTCGCCTAATCCGGCGGCATTAGCGAAAGTGGAAGCGATAAGCAAGGAAACCGCTTTAAGAATTCCAATTCGGGCAAATTTCATGAATGTTTTATTTGGATTGGTTGAAAGGGATGAAAAAGGTTAACCGACAAGCTCGGGAAGTGCTCTCAAGCCATTGTCGACAAGGTATTGGGGCCTTCCGGAAAGATCCTGCAATTGTTCCTCCGAAACATCGATACCGACGCTCCGGTACAAAGTGGCGAAAACCTCGCCCAAGTACACGGGTCGGTCCGCGGGTTCGCCGCCCTTCGGGTCGGAAGCGCCAATGACTTGGCCGTTGTTCATGCCGCCTCCGGCAAGAAGCACGGACATCACCTTGCTCCAGTGATCTCTACCTCCTTTGCTGTTTATCTTCGGGGTCCGTCCGAACTCGCCCCAAACGATCACCGTCACGTCCTCCAGCATGGAGCGATCCCGAAGGTCTTGAATCAAGTTGGACACCCCCTTGTCGAGGATAGGCAAGTTCTTATCGCGAAGCTTGTTGAAATTATCGTTGTGCGTATCCCATCCGCCGGTGGTCAGCGTAACGAAACGGGCGCCAGCCTCCACTACCCTGCGGGCCAAGAGGAAACTCTTGCAGTCGTTGCCGTAACGTTTGACCGTCTTGGCTTCCTCGTTCTTCAAGTCGAGAGCCTTGGCAAGCCTCTCGGAGGTGATGATGTTGAAAGCTTGCCGATTGAAGGCGTCGAAACCGTTCATCATGCCTGTTGCATCGCAATCGCGTCGAAAACGGTCGAAATTTTGCAACAAGCCCTTGCGGGAAGCGTAGCGAATTTCCTTCATGTTGGATTGCTTGGCCATATCGTAACGACCCTTACCTCCGCTGCTGAAGCCTGCATGAGTCGTGCCGAGGAAGCCTCCGCTTTTTATTCCGCCTCCCATGTCGACATAACCCGGGGTACCCATGTGGTCGCCTTGCACCTTCGAAACCACAGAACCGATAGAAGGCCAGCCCCCAACGGGTTGCGGTCCATTCTTCGCTCTACCCGTCATGCAATGGTAGGAGCTGTGGTTGTTCACCGTATCGGCAATCGAGCGTATTATGGAGCACTGGTCCATTTGCTTCGCTATCCCCGGAAGATATTCGCTGATTCTGATGCCCGAAACATTAGTCGGAATGGAAGCGAACTCACCGCGAACCTCGGACGGAGCATCCTCCTTCAAGTCGAAGGTGTCCAGATGGGAAGGCCCGCCGGCCAGAAAAACCATGATCACCGACTTCTGCGAGGAACCCGTTCCCAATTCGTTTTCTGCCTGCAGCAATCCCGGTAGGCTCATGCCACCCATCCCCAAGCCGCCTACCTTCAAAAAATCCCGCCGCGAAACTCCATCACAAAAACTAGATCTCTTCCCTTCGGTAAACGTTATCATGGTACTGACTTTAGTTGAAATTTAGGCCGCGCGCGAAACTGCTATATAGAACAATAGAGCACAGTCACCTGTTTGGGACAATCTTTTACCGTCCAGGGAAATGCCCTTGAAAACCTGCGAAGCGCCACACCACGACGCTCGCTTCCTACCCCACCAGTTCGGGCAAGGAATTCCAGCCGTCCACCAAGTAGTGGGGCCGACCCGAAAGGTCTTTAACCGTTACGGAAGAGGGATTTATGCCTAAATGCTCGTATAGCGTGGCGTGCACCTCGCCGTAATGCACGGGTCTATCCGTGGGTTCCGAAGCCGAGGCATCGGTAGCACCGATCATTTGACCGTGGTTCATGCCCCCGCCCGCCACGAAACCGCAACCGACTTGAGGCCAGTGATCGCGACCAGCCTTGTTGTTGATCTTGGGCGTACGTCCGAACTCGCCCCATGCCACCACCGCGACGTCGTTCGACAGACCGCGGTCGTGCAAATCCTCGATCAAGGCACTCAAACCGCGATCGAATATGGAAGCGTGCCCCTTGACTCCGGCAGTGTTATTGGAGTGAAAGTCCCAGCGACCGAAATTCAGGGTCACCACGCGGGCTCCAGCCTCCACCAGGCGTCTGGCCATAAGAAAATGCTCGTTGTTGCGGGGAGCTCCATCCCCGAAGTTCTTGGGATCGCCCTTGCCATAGCGCTCGCGAATTTTGGGGTCTTCCTTGTCCAAGTCCAGCGCCTCGCCCAACCGGGAGGAGGTCAACACCCCGAAAGCCTGCTGCGTAAAGGCGTCCATCTGCTCCACGTCGTTGCCGAAATCAAGGTTTCGGCGAAAGTGATCAAAACCCGCAAGCAAGGATTTTCGCCGCCCTATCCGTCCGGCTCCCACCGGTTTCGGATCCATGTCCGCCCGAGCGGGACCTGAAGGGCGAAAAGGACCGTGGGCATCTCCAAGAAAACCGCATTCCCCCGGCGAACCGTAAGGCGGATGCCCGGCCTTGGGGGCTAATCCCACGAAAGCGGGCATGCCCGGCGTCTGCGACCCCATCAATTTGGAAATGTTGGAACCGATACTCGGCCAATTGCCGGGAGGCGCATTACCCCCGTTTTTTCCGAAAAAGAACGAGCCCGCGCGACCCGTGTAGCACATGAAAGAATCGTGACTTCCTCCGGGGGCGCCCACCAACGATCGAATCCCCGTCCACTTGTCCATGATCTTGGCCATCATGGGCAGGGAATCGTTTACGTGAATGCCCGTTACGTTGGTAGGAATGGGCCCGAACTCGCTACGCACCTCCTTGGGGGCGTCCGGCTTGGGGTCGATCAAGTCCTGATGCGGCGGCGCTCCCGCCATGTACACCATGATTATCGCCTTGTTCGAGCTTCCCACGCCCGCCGTCTTTTCCGCCTGCAAAAGTTGCGGTAGGCTCAATCCGCCCATACCAAGGGAACCCACGCGAAGAAAATCCCGACGGCTCACGCCATCGCAAAAACTTCCGCTTCCCCTACCCTCGACATCCAACATGTCACGAATCTTGAAAGAAAAATCGGCCGCAGGCAAGGCAAACACGCCCTTCCGGCACACCTTCAAAACCTGCGAAGCGCCACTACGACGACCGCAGGTGGGTCTCGCAGGGAGTCCAGCAAGAAAGTCGGTTACCTATCTAGAGGAACAACCCGATGCGGCAATCCAGTCGGGGTCGTAGTGCGGGAGGTCGGTTCGATGCGGGGGGTGCCGGATGGTTCCGCTGGATTGCCGCGTCGGGGCTTTGCCCCTCCTCGCAATGACAAAAAGGGGGCGTGGCAATCCACGCGCTCCTCGCAATGACAAGGTGGGAGGCGAATGGATGGGGTAGGAGGCGTTACGGTTTTAGGTCGTATCAACCCGCGCTGTCATTGCGAGCCACATCGTGGCGTGGCAATCCAGTCGGGGACATTATGCGGGATGCCCGGCAATCAGGCTGGATCGCCGCGTCAGGACTATGTCCTTCCTCGCAATGACAGGGTGAGGTAGGTGACGGAAAGGTCGACCGCTGCCCTTCTCGCAATGGCAAACGTAGCGAGGAGACAGAAAAGGAAATCTCAGTTTGCGACTTCCTTCAGCCTCTCGAAGGAAAATTTCTCAATGTCTGCCTTCTCTCCGGCATGTTCCAAGGTCATCGACACCAAGTTGCCCGCGCTATCCAAGTCAAGGTACACATTCTCCGAAACCTCACGCGTCTCCACCACTTCTTTCTCCGAGAAATGGAAAAGGGCGGTGTCCGTATCTTCAAAGTAGTTGATTTTCATTGGTTTTCTTCCTTTGAATGATTTCTCCATCCTCCAAGAGGATTACTCGAAGAAACTTACCCTCATCCGCTACCCATGTCCATCTCCGTATTCGACCGTCAGTTTGAATCACCTCCTCGATCGGATCCAAGACTGCAGACGTTATCCACTCTTCCTTGATACTCTTCCGATCCGCTCTTTTTCGCGTGAAGTCGAAATAGCTAGTGGTTTTCATTTTCAGTTGTAGGGGACATCATACATAGGACCAACCATTGAAAAGAGGCAAAGAAAATCATCTTGTTACTCCTCCCTGTTATTGCGAGCCCGTTAAGGGCGTGGCAATCCAGTCGGGGTCGTCATGCGGGATGCCGAGGCGATGCGGGGGTTGCCCAATGGTTCCGCTGGATTGCCGCGTCGCGTCGCTCCTCGCAATGACAAAGCGGGGGGAGAATCTTACTCACAATGACGTAAAATCAAAGATCGCTTGGCTTCAGGCCCGTGCTCTTGGAAATACGGGCAAGCATGCGGGGACCAATTTCATCACCATCATGAAAGGCAAACACAAAATCGGGCCACCCTACGCACTCCATTACCTTGTGCGAAGTGCCCCGTTCTCGCTTGATCTTCCATCCAATACTTTGCAAGGCCCTTACAACCTTACGAGCCTTGCTCGATGGCCATTTGCTCACGAAGCCGAGGCGAATACTTCGCTCATTTCCGGAACTTCCTCGCCATGCTCCAATCGATCGGCAAGTACTCGAAGGGCAAGCGCCTTTACTTTCGCCGTCGCTTCTTCCAAGCTGGAACCATATCCCAAGACACCGGGCAAATCAACGATCTCGGCCAACCAGCGACCATCCTCTTCCTGCTCAGTTTCAATTGAAAGTTTCATTTTCTCAAACTAGTTCCTGAGGCCGAAAGGGTCAAGTGATCCTTGTTCGAAAAGAAGATTCACCCTTCCCCCGAATCCCCTTCCGGCACTTGGTCTGCCTCTCCCGTTCGATCAAAGGAACGGCAAGGGTTTGTCCTTCCGCGGTCGCCGGATTGCCGTGTCGGGACTTTGTTCCCCCTCGCAATGACAGGGTGTGGTGGGTAGCGTTGTTTCGTCCCAGTTTAGGGATTCCTCAAACTCAACGCTGTCATTGCGAGCCCGTCAGGGCGTGGCAATCCGGTCTCCTCGCTTTTGTCATTGCGAGGAAGGTCTCGTAG
>CALBIN010000536.1 GCA_937893275.1 uncultured Opitutia bacterium
GCATCCAGAATCGAATCTCGATAATCTCCCCAACCGACTTTCTCCAAGGATTGCATGGTCGCAGTGCGAATTCGTGGTTCGGGGTCGTCCAGCAAGCTAACCAGAATCGCTCGGGAATCGGTTGCTTGGTTCTCTCCCAATATGCGAGTGGCTTGAATGCGTAGATTCAAAATCGAGCTTTCCCTCGCAAATTTCTTAATGTCTGCAAGGTCAGTACCGCTCGTTTTGTCAATCCGTCCAACCGCCCAAATCGACCAAGTTGCTTGGCTCTCGGAAAGATTTCCCGAACGAATGGCCTTGAGCAATCCATTACGGGATTCTGATCCTCGCCTAACGAATTCGTCCTGAGCATTCACGCGCCACACTTGCACTTGATGCCCCATGTCTTCCATTAGCTGATCGAAGTTCCATTTTTGGATTGGCATCTTTCGTTTGGCCGTATCCCATTTTTCCCGAGGTATGAGAGGATTCTTGTGTCGTAGACGAAAAACTCTCCCTTGGTATTTTGCGTTTTCCTCAGCCGTCCACTTTTCCTTTGGAACGTACTTGGTTCCGTAAACGGAACCCCATCCTGCCATATAAAGAGCGCCGTCAGGACCTACATCGATATCGGTTGGTCGGAACAGAGAGCGCCCCTTTGCGCCCTTGTAGCCAAGGTCTCCCGCTCGAGTGACTCCACCATCTACTATTTTGCGTTTGGTTTCGGCAGGAACCTGTAACGCTCCGTCCCATTTTGGGTTGTAGAGAAAGATGCAATTGTTGGTCCAATCGGCGATCAAATAGCGATTACGATATTTTTCAGGAAAGTGCTGCGAGTTGTAATAAACGACTCCCGTCCCCGATCCGCTCACTCCCGGAAAAAGATCGGAAGATGGAGCAATTGCAGGGTGCTTGCCCATCCAGTCGAATTTCCATGGATGCTTCATTGAATAATGCCCATGGCGAATTGGCATGAAAATACGTTCCCCCGGTCTGCCCGGATCGTTGTCCGTACCCAACCAGTTGAACCCGCTGTCCATGCAGATGTCCCATGGGTTGCGCATCCCCCTAGCATACAGTTCGAGATCGTAACCTCCGGGCTGGCAACGAAATATACCTCCTTCTTTTTCGCTCTTGTTCATCGGGTGGTAGCTCTTGGGATAAGTTTCCTTGGTGTAGACTTTTGTCAGCGGGTATTCGGTGGTGTCATCTGATTTTATTCCTTGCAGGTCTCGTATCGGCTTTGGGGCGTTTGGCTTTACCCAAGTATTCCCTATGCTGAAATAGAGCCAACCGTCGGGACCCCAGTTGAGACCGTGAACGCTGTGCCGCAAGTTGTTCATCCCCGTATAAATGACTTGGTACTCGTCGGCGACGTCGTCTCCATCCGTATCCCGAACGACCGTCAACTCGGGTGCGTTCGCAACCCATAGTTCGTCGCCTTTCCAGGCCATTGCCTCCACGCAATTGAAGCCCTCGGCGAAGGTTTTAACGGTCTCTGCGACACCGTCACCATCCTCGTCTATAAGGATCTTAATGTAGTCGGTAGGGGAGTCTTCCTTCGGATTGCGGTATTGTGGACCGGCTCCAATGTAAAGACGCCCCAACTTATCGAAGCATATGGATGATGGATTTATTATGTGAGGTTCCTTGACGAAAAAATTGATCTCGAATTCGTCTTCCACGTTTGGCAGGGCGTCCTTGTCTATTTCACCGAAAGCCGATGTCCCGATGAAGAATGGAATAATACAAGCTACAAGGGTCTTTTTGTCGGTTTTTTTTTGAAACAGAACCAGAAGGTCGCTAAACCTTTTGGTTATAGAAATGATGAGGTTTTGCATTCTTGGTTTTTCTGTTGGTTGCTAAAAGTTCAAATGCACGACTTGGGGAATCTGTGCAGCTAGATAATTCAAACTTGATCAAATAAGAGAATCTTGTTGCGATTGCTGGAAAATATTTACCTTTAGAAATCCTCTGCCTAAACGGCAGAGGACAAGCCGATGAGGACTAGAGTGCGAATCATGTCGGCCAGTTTGGAAATATTTGCCTTCATTCAGCGAGCTTTTTCTCCACCTTGCGGTAAAGGAAAGCATCGGAAGTAAGGAGAGAGGTCATTAGGGCGTTCATACTGCCCCCGCTTTCGCGATAGGCCTTGTGTGCAGTCTGCAAGACGGGAGCATCATTCAAGGTCTCGTTGCGTCCCATCCAAAAACGGAAGGCATGACGAACGAAAACCTGTTCGACCCGTTCGCTGGCGGCCAGCTTCTCGATCATCTCCAAGGCATCTTTCACAGGGCCGTCGAGGGCGGGGTCGCCGCTGTCGAGGATTTCTCCCGAGGTGTCGACGGGCTTCTCCTGTTCGGTGGTACGGAACAGCCCCGCGTGGTTGTACATCTCGAAGGGGAGCCCGAGGGGATCCATCTTTTCATGACAGGTCCAGCAGTATTTTTCGCGGGTGACGCGCATCCGCTCCCGTAAGGTGGCATTCGGTTCGTCCGGAAGCATTGCGTCCACGGTGATAGGTATGTCGGGAATACCGCCGCCCAAAAGTTTTTCCCGGATCCAGCGGCCCCGTAGGATGGCATGGTTATCCATGGCATCCGAATGGGAAACCAGCCAAGTGGGATGAGTCAGAAGGCCGAGGCGTTGGCCTTCCGGTACGATGGACAAGGTCCGTTCGGGCTTCATTGATCCGTTGCCAAAGGAACGGCGACTGACGCGGGCGTATACCTTTGGTCCTGAAAGCTGGGCTTGCGTCACGGCTACGGATCCAGCGTTTCCTTTCTTTTTCTTGGCTTGCTCCTGTTTTTTCTTGGCGGCGTCCAAAGCCTTCTTCTTTTGCGTCAAGGTCTTGAGGATTCCGGTATCTTCCCTCAAGGAAACCTCGGATATCCCATGATTTGCGCGATACGTATTAAACTGGATCCCGGTCATCGTTTTGCCATTAGGGACAATCAACTCCATTTGCCCAATGGCGGGGGTGATGTTGGCGGAATGAGAACCGTTATCCCAAATGGCCGTGAAGCGAATCCCCTTGGAACTTGAATCGGTCCGGGTGGCTTTGACTATTAATTTGGTCTTGGAGGTAATCGGCTTTGACAAAGTTTGCTCCAATGTGACCATGTCTCGAACAGCAACTACCTTGCCGGTTGCAAGCTCCGTTTGGTTGAGGGTTCCTTTTTCCAACTCCCAATTATCGGGTTCCTCAAAAGTCACTTTGGAAAAGCTCCCGTTGACCAAAAGCTCAGGTGGAACCTGATCCCCGGAATTGTCCCGTAATTTGACTTCGAGGCCCTCGATTTCCTTCTCGAGATCCTCCAGCGCGACCGACTCCTTCTTTAGGCTTTCCTCCGCGGCTTTCTTTCTGGCGAGTGCGGCAGCTTCCCGTTCCTCCTTACTGTTTTTCTTGCCGAAATAGCTTTTGTCGGTGCCGGTGGCGACGACTTGCTGCGTGGTGAGCAATTCCTTCAGGACGTTCTTGTCTTTCTGGAGGATAAGTTCGATCAAACGGTCCGTACTGGCGGTAGCATCGAACATGGCACGATAGTGAGACGTTCCGCGCGCACTGACTCCAGTGCTGGCAAGGGCTGCGTTGTCTTTGCAGATATAGCCACCGAGATCGTAATCAAAGAAGTCGCGGAAGAAGCGTAATACGCGCGGTTTGCGGATACTGTCGTCGGCCATCATCCGGGTGACTTCGCGCTTCACGTCTTCACGCGTATTCATACGGCCCTCAACAATTGCCTTGCGGAGGGTATCGTCGGGTCTCAGGTAACTGAGGGCATGGTTGACAGCCAGGCCGAGCTCCCAGTTCTGCAGCATGGCGCGTCCGTGTTCGTCGGGTTTGCCGGACTCCACCAACTCGGTGCGGAACAAGGCATCCCGGTCGAGGAAGATGGCGGACAAGCCCATGAAGGCCCCGTTCTCCTTGCCCACCTTGTCGATGGAGTCCTTGACGATAAGCAGGTAGTCCTCGGATTCTTTTTTAGTGGGCGGCCGAAAAGTCACCGCCTCGAAGACATAGTTCACTGCAGCCTGCAGGCGATCATCGGTTACGCTTGGCTTATTCATTAGATCGTAAACGGGAGTGATCGGACGTGAGACTTTGGTGTTGTAAACGATGGCAGTGGGGAGACCGCGGAGGTCGCCCTTGGGCTTGACCTTGTCCCAGGTCTTGGGGTCGTCGGTGATTTGCTCGGGAAAACCGACCAAGCTGAGCGGACCATAGGCCATGAAACGAAGAATGTCCTCCGCCTTGACTAGGATCTGGGTCGCCTCGGAACTATTGACGGTGTAGAAGTCCGGATAGTTTTCCAAGCCATGCTTGCGGGCGGAAGACAGTACCACGGGTACGCTCTTCACTGCCGTGGCATAAGCTACGGTTCCGCCCTCCCACTTGGTGATCCGGTCCGTGCCAAAGTACATTTTGAGTTCGCCCCCGTGGTTGGTCGGAACGTGGTCTCCCCGCGTACGCACACCCGGTTTTTCCGGATTGTATTCCGGCTCGAGATTGATCAACTCGTTGAGCCGTGTGATGTGTTCCTGCGGCGTGACGCGCCAAATACGCGCAGGGGAAGAAGTGGGCGCTAGTTGAATCCCCTTGGGCAAGGAACCAAAGAGCAGGTCGTGAGAAACAAAATTGCCCTTGCTTGGATCTAAGTGAGCTTGAAAACCGCCCTTGTCCTTCATTCCACGCTGCAATTCGCCGACAATCCAGTCGGAGAATCTTAGCCTGTCGACGATATCCGGTTGCGACTTCTTTTTAGGCGGCATTTCTTGTAGCGCGACCTGGGCCCAAACCGATTTCCAAACCGCCGCGTTGGTCTCGTCCAAGGGCCCCAAATCGACGAGATTCAGATCGCCCTTGGTGGTATCCTCATCGTGGCAATCGAAACAGTTGTTCTCGAGAAAGCCTTGTGCAAAGTCCTTGAAGTTGCCACGGACTGGCTCTCCAGGTGCATAAGGTTTTGCAGCTTTGGAAGAGGTGCCGAGCAGGACAAAGACCGCCACCCCGAGGGCGAGGGTCAACTTGGTCATGCCAAAATTTCTTTTAGGGGCCCTGTGCCGGAGTCAAACTTGGCGGCCAACTGCTCGGACATGTTGAAGCGATCGCATTCGACGCCGGAAGCGCGCAGAATAGATGTGTATAGGGCATTGATCGGACGCTTGCCATCCAGTTGCGTGAAGCATCCGGTCTTGAAGGCACCGCCACAATTACCCAGTAGCATAACAGGCCAATTCTTGCCCGAGGTATGCTGAGAGTCGGCATTGTTGCTGGTGTATACGATGAGCGTGTTGTCCATCATGCTTCCACTGCCCTCGGGAACACTTTCAAGTTCCTCCATAAGCTTAACCAACATGCGACTGTTGTACTGGCGGATCTTGACCCAGATCGGGTTATCGGGCTGCTTCATGTGGCCGAGGTTGTGACCCTGTTGCTCTACGCCCAAACCTTTCCACGCTCCAAAGATCTCACCACGCCCCGAGCCGACCGTAAGCACACTGGTAATACCCGACTTGAGAGCCGAGATGCCAAGGTCTAAGATACGATCGTGCCAGTCGGTTTCAAATTCAGGATTGGAATAGCCGTCATCCACCTTGGGGGCGAACTTCCGCAAGTGGGCGGAAACGCTGCCAAGGCGATCGCGCAATCCGTTTATGTCATCAAAGCCCCGGACATACTGTCCATAGCGCTTGGAGTCCGTTGGAGGAAGATTTTCCCCCTTGGTCGCCGCCATTTGCTCGATGCGACCGAACATACTGGAACGAGCCTCATGCTGCTTCCGGATGTCACCCTCGGAAATACCGCCGTAGAGCATCTCATATAGATGGTTTGGGTTGGAATGCATGAAGATGGGCTGACCTGCGCCGCTGGCCGAAAGATTGGCCACGGTGGGCTTGGCTCTCATATTCTCAATCGAGTCCATGCCGATGCACAAATGAGGAAGCAATGTTTCCGGGAGAACCTTGCTCAATTCGTAGTCGATGGTGGAATCACTGGGTGCCACGCCATCACCGCCACGGTAGCCGCCCAGGGCTCCAAAGAAAGGACTATGAGAAGGACTGGTGTGCATGCCATGCAGACCATTGATAATATGCATGCGCTCCTTGAAAGGCTCCAACGCCTCAATGGGCTCGGGCAGCTTCGCTTTGGCCAAAGACCCACTGTTCTTCATTCCGGCGGGAATTGCAGTACTCGGAGCGAAGCCTTGGTTCTGCATAAAGAATATGACTCGCTTGGGAGTGCCCTTTGTGGTCGCAGCTCTAGTTACATCAGGGAAAAGCCCTGAGCCAAACGAAGCGCCAGCCCCTAAAGCCATACTTTTAAGTAATGTTCTACGATTCATAATTCTCTGCTCATTATTGTTTCTAAACTCAGATATTCAATGATTTTTTGGCCTTTCAATATAATTTAATTTGTAGGGCTTTCTGCTTTTAGGCATCGGAATAAAAAGTGTTTCTAACGCTGGTTGAAAATTTTGCTGTTTGCAACAGTCACAATCAAGTCACGAAATCCCTTTCCCTGACTCATCGCCTTGCTTGCTATCTTTCTGATTTCCTCTTCGTCCAGTAGGGTCATCTTTCGTCCCGTCCCGTAAGTAAGAAGTTTCCCTGTTAGGTTTTTGGCCAGCAAATCCTTTTTGCCAAGCAGAGCCTTCTTGAGACCCCGAGGATCTTGGAAACTTTCGCCGGAGGCCAAGGTGGCTGAGCCGTCGATGGGAAAGGAAGGAAAGAAAACGGTCGTGTGTTGGGATCGTTTCCAGTAACGCGAACGGTAGTAGGTCGGCCTGTAGCCTCCTACCGGGTCGAAAAATTCAAGGGGGAAGCCGAAGGGGTCGATCTTGTCATGGCAATCGGCGCAGGTCTCGACCGAGCGGTGCTTTTCGAGCAACTGCTTAACCGACTTGGCACCCCGCACGTCAGGGTCGATCGGTTCGACGTCCGGTGGGGGTGGGGCAGGGGGCGTGCCCAAAAGGCTTTCCAGTACCCAGATTCCGCGCACCACGGGGGAAGTGTCGACGCCGTTGGCGGTGAGCGTCAGGATGCTTGCCTGCCCGAGCAAGCCGCCCCGGACCCCATCGGGGGTAAGGGAAACCTTTCGAAAGTGAAGACCCTGCACGCCCTTGATCCCATAGTGCCGAGCGAGATCCTGGTTGAGAAAGGCATAGTCCGAATGAATGAAGTCGGTGAGAGGGGCGTTAGTTTTGATTGCATGACGCAGAAACTGGAGGGTTTCCCCGATCATCGAATCCTCGAGGCCGTAGTTGTAGTACTCCCTGAATTTGAGGGAATCGGGAGGCATTGTACCCAGCTTGTCGAGCCGAAGCCAGCTGGAGGCAAAGCCTTTTACGAAGGAATCGCTCCTTGGGTCCTCTAGTAACCTCAGCACCTGTTTGCCTAAAACCTCTGGATCGTGGATACTTCCTTCCTTGGCGAGATTGAAAAGTTCGTTGTCGGGAAGGGAGCCCCAGAGAAAATAGGACAGCCGGTTGGCCAGCTCGAAAGGACCGATCCGTTTGTCGGGTGATGCCTCTTCCCTCAAGTAGAGGAAATCAGGTGAGACCAGCATTGCCTTGAGGGCCAAAAAGAAGGCCTCCTCAGGGGATCGTCCAAGCTTCTTCGTGGCATTTTTTTCAAGACGCAGGTAAGGTTCGATTTCGGGTTTGGCCAGTGGTCGCCGGAAGGCCCGTCGGGCAAAACGGCTGAACGTGGTTGCCAAGTCAACTTTCGCCAAGTCCCGTTGGCCATCGAGGAAAACCTGTTGAGCCTTGGAATGGTAGGTACCTTGCGTCGGGCCGTGAATTCGCATCTCGTGAACGCGCAGGAGGGGCCCCTTCCACACATCCGAGACCAACCGGCCGGGTACCGCATCCTTGCCGATGATATGCCAGGCATGAGATCCCTGTTTCCCGCGAAACTCCACGTCGGTGTGGTACTTCTTGAGGATGTCTCGCATCCAGTAGTCGGATGGCCCCGGCCCATTGTCCCAGTTGATGAAGGGAACGTCTCCCTTGTCCATCCAGGTGGTGACTTCGAATTTTTTTGGCCGGTGGTCCACCAGGTCCCACAAGCCGATCCGGGAGCGGGACTTGACCGAGTCCGAGGCGAGGCCCTTGGTTCCCCTCGAGACGTAAAGTCCGAGCTGCATGGGGGGGGTCAGGTCGGTCGGAATCATCATGGGATCATAGGGATGAGTGAGTCGGCGTATGGCCTCGGCAGTGATGGAGATCCTGTAGTAACCGGAAACCTGAATACCGCCTCGACGGGCGAAGTCCTGAGGCACTGTGCCGAGCGAGAAGTGATCGCTCAGTTGTTTCTTGCCCGCCCCGATATCCAGGTACTTGTCCTTAACGTGCAGACGGTACATCCAGGGCGTGGTGGCCTCCCTGTCCCGGTAACCCCAATCTTGGGGTTTGATGAGCAAGGTCTCCGCCTTTCTCGGTTCGTCGAAGCGAAAGGCCATCCGGAGGTACCGGTCGGCCGCCTCGAGGTAGGCGTCGAGGTGCCCTTCGCTTAACCTGAGGACATCGCCTATGTTGGTGAACCCTTCGATCTCGTCGTCCGCAGGAAAATCCTCGGTGAGGTCGAAGGGAAGATTCCCGAGACTGAGCATATCGCGCATGCTGTTCCGGTATTCGATACGATTGAGTCGGCGAAGAACCGTTTCTGTCGGTCCCTTTTCTTTTTCCAATTCCAGCAGGATCTCGGTCAGCCAACTTACGGCTTTCTTGATTTCTTGGTTCCTAGGTTGCTTGACGTCCTTCTTCTTGGGGGGCATCTCGCCGAGATTGAGTTGATGGAGAATGTCGTGGAGTAAGTCGGCTTTGCCGGGCTTGGCTAAGTCCATCATCCACTTTCCACCAGCACGCGAGGTCAATTGGTGAAAGCTTCGTTCCCCCTTTTGTTCCTCCGGACCATGGCACTGGATGCAGTAGGTTTGAATGAATTGACGAACCCCCGAATCGAGCTCCACTACCTTGCCCTCGAGGTTCTCCGAGCCTGACATAGTCCAAACCCAGGCCCAAGTAAGTATGATTCCGAGCAATTTACGCATGTTCGCCCTAAGCGAGTCGATCGAAGTCTGTGAGGGTGCCGGCAGAGGTGTTGAACCGGTCGATCTCGAGCCCGAAGTTTTGCAGCATTGAAAGATACAGGTTGCAGAGGGGAGTCGAGTGCCTTGCCCGACGAGCGTAGTGCCTGTGCTCACCGTGCTTGAAACCACCCCCCGCCAAAACGATGGGCAAGTCCCGGTTGCTATGGGAATTGGCGTTACTCATGCCGCTGCCGAAGAGGGCCATGGTACTGTCGAGTAGGGAGTCACCGTTGGGTTCGCGGATTTCTTTGAGTTTGCCTAGGAAACGGGCGAATTGGTTGGTGTGAAAGGTCTCGATGATGGAGAGTTCCTCGATCGTTTCTTGTACTTGTCCGTGGTGGGAGAGGGTGTGGTAGCCCTTGCCGACACCGGGAAGCCCGCCGTTGTCCTTGCCCAACTCGGTGAAGGAGAGGGTGATGACCCGGGTGGAATCGGTTTGCAGAGCGAGTGTCATGAGATCGTAATAGAACGGAGTACGATCCTTCAGGGTGAGGGAATCGACGGCTCGAGGAAGATCGTAGTCGGTACCCGGTTTCTCCTTGTCCAGCCATAGTCTCGATTGCTCGATGCGTTTTTCAAGTTCACGTACCGAGGTGAAGTACTGATCGAGCTTTTGCTTGTCGTTTTGGCCCAAGCCCCGCTGAAAGGATTGGGCCTGGTCACCCGCCAAGTCGAGGATCGAACGCTTGTCCTCCAGATCCCGTTGCGCCTGTTCACGGGTATTGCGGTTCTCCTTGCGGAAAAGCATGCGGTAAAGCTGTTCGAGGCTACGGACAGGCTGAACCGAGTTTCCATTTCGGGTCCAAGACAGTGTATGCTCTTTGCCTTTCCCTGCATCGAGTGTGAGGGATGGGAAACGGGTCTTTGGACCAACCGATTGGGCGGCTTTCTGGTCGACCGATATGTTGGCCTCGGAAAATCCCTTAGCCTGAGTGGCGGGAATGCCACTGAGAAAGAACTTAGTTGCGTTGTGGCCACCGCTCAGGTTGTGATCCAATCCGGAGAAGACGGTGTAGTCCTTACGGAATGGTGCTAGTGGACGGAGCAGCAGGGGAGCCTTGTAATGCGGTCCGATTTGCTCGGGATGAAAATGCCGGGGGACCAGCCCGTAAAAGATACCGGAAGCAGTTATTCTCTTTGGGGGGGCAAGAGTACCCGAAGCCGAGTTTACCTCCAGCAGGGGAAGTGCGAGAAAGGATCCTCCCAAGCCCTGAATGAATCGTCTTCTATGAATTGAATTCCGCATGCGTAAAAAAGTTCGTTAATCCCTTTTTTATTCTTTTTTGCGGATTTTTTCAAGTTTTGGAGTGGGGAGTTTACTTAAATAGCGGTTCGACCATCTGGTCGTTGATGCTTTCCCATTCCTTGAGGAGTTTTTGGAGGGTTTCGGGTTGGGACTCGGCTAGGTCCTTCGTTTCTGAAAAGTCTTTCGAGAGATCGTAGAGTTCCCACTTCTTCGGCTGTTGCCGGACCAGCTTTAGGTCACCTTTGCGCAGCGCGGTCTTGTGGCTTTGCCTCCAGTAGAGGATCTGGTGCGGGTCGTCTTTGTTCTTGCCGGTGAGGTAGGGTAGGAGGTCCACGCATTCGGCTTGCTTGCCCTTGGGCAGGGGAACACGGGCGGCTCCGTGAATGGTTGCGAAGATATCGGTGCTGATGACTGGGCGGTCATAGGTTTGGCCTGCGGGAATCCTACCAGGCCACCGAACCATGAACGGCACGCGGATTCCGCCTTCGTACATTTGCCCCTTTCCTCCCCGAAGGGGAAGGTTGCTGCTAGTCAGTTCTCGGGTCGGTCCACCATTGTCGCTGAGGAAGAAGACCAAGGTATCTCTTTCCAGGTCCTCATCACCGATCTTTTTCATGATCTCGCCCACGCTGTCATCGAGGTTGGCCAGCATGGCTGCGAAGATGCGTCTCTGGACATCCTCGATATGCTTGAACTTCTTCATGTACTTGTCCGCCGCTTGGAGTGGGCTGTGCACCGCGTTATAGGCAACGTAGAGAAAGAAAGGCTTGTCCGCGTGCCGGTCGATGAAGTCCACGGACTCACGAGTAATGGCATCGGTAAAGTACTCCTCTTCAGTGACGGGTTGGCTTCCCCTCACGATCGGGTTGTTGGCATCGTAATCGGGCTCGTTGTTTCCCATGTGCGTCGAATAAATCACTTTGCCAAAGGTCCGCCTGCCTTCGCCTCCGCCGGCTTGTCGGCCGCGATGGAATAGGCAGGCAAGCCCAAAGCTATCAGTGCAAGTAAGATGATTTTCATACTCTTCATAGGCTTTGCCTAGCACTTTTCGGGATGAATTAAAACCTCGATTTTATACACGGCTCAATAAAAGGCATACCAGGTAGCGAGCATTGTTTTATTTCGGCTTTTCCTTAGAAACTAAATCGGGTTAGTAAACACCCTTAAGGCACGCGGGTCAGGCGAAAACCAGTCTGGCTGCCGGCGTAAGCTTCCGTGGAACCACTGCGGCTGGTGGCGTTGCAGGTCCGGCAATAGGTATCCCAACCTCC
>CALBIN010000537.1 GCA_937893275.1 uncultured Opitutia bacterium
AGAGCGCCTCAAGCTCGAAGCACAGGTTTCAAGTGGTCAAAAAATCACCCTTCCCGAAGATGATGGGATGCGCATGGGAAGGTTGATTGAACTGGATACTGAAAAAAGTGTCCTTACTCAGTATCAACGGAATGCTTCATATGCCACGGAGTATCTGAATTCCGGTCATTTGAACTTAGATAAATTGAGGGAAGTTGCAGTCAGAGCTCAGGAAATTGCCAGAGTTTCTGGTTCCGGGCTTAGTGGCCCTGCCATGGAGACCTATGGTTTTGAGGTGGAGCAACTCATCGAAGAAGCCCTCAATCGGATTAATGCCACTCATCGAAAGCGATCCCTTTTTGCAGGGGTGGACGCCAAGCCGAATTTTGCGGCATCCGATGTGAAAGTGGGCGATCGTTTTCAAAAAACCATTTCCTTCAATGATAACTATGTTGGCAAAAGTAATCCCGACGGTAAATTTGAGTTAAAGCAGGGTGACCAGCTTTTGGTAAATGCGAACGGGCATGAATACGTACTGACTGCTTCAGTGCCTGGATTGGCAACTGATGTCGCATCCGCAGCCTTAGCTTCAATCATTAACCAAGATGAAGGTGTTTTGAATGCCGTTCCCAAGATCATAACTTCCGACTATGAAGTATTTGTTAGGGGAAGCAAGACACCGGGTCAGAGAAATCCAAACGTAAAAGTATTGGCTGAAACTTCGGACCAAGGTGATTTACTTTTAGTTGCAGGTGTCGCGGAAGATTTTAATGTGTCGGGGCAATACATTACCGATTTCGACCCCAATTTTTACTTTCCGGAGGCAATAAAAGCTAAGTTGGATGCTGCCGCTACAGATCAATTCGGCGGCAAAAAATACGACGAACTTACTTTAGGTGACAAAGAATCAATCGCCAATCAAGTGTATGCAGGAACTTGGGATCGAGATCTTTTACTTGGTGCTTCCAAGGTCGCTGGAGCAAGTACTGCCGTTATGGAGACTCCCACCGATTGGAAGAGGTTGTTGCAATACGGTGAAGGAGACCTCGTCTATAAGGATGGTAGTGTTTGGCGTTCTCGAATCGATTCGAATTGGAATCACAAACCTGGGGAGACTGACTCGAAAATCTGGGAGAAAGTTCCTAACGGTTACTCCGTCGACAGGGAAGATTGGGCACTAAGTGTAACCGGGGCGGAGCGGCGAGAGTACTGGCTTGCCCCAGACGGCAAAATGTTCGACTTGGAATCCGAGGCGACAAGCTACACCCAAACAATCATATTGGATCAAGGGTACGTCACGTCTTCGGCACAGTTGCAGACTGAGACTCAAAGGCTTGTCAAGCATATCACCTATGCCATACCTCAGTTTGATGCCAAAGGCTCTGAAAGTGGTAACGGTCTTGTTTCTTTTGACTCCCACACTCAAGAATTTTACCTTTCTTCTCCACAAGAGGATGGAGAGGTGATTTCAGGGGTCTACCTCAAGGGTAATATCACTCGTGATACCGCTTCGGATGGAGTACAGGCAGGAAAGGCTAATGCATCTCACTCCGAAGGCGCCGTGATTTCTCGTCAAGGTCGCTATTATCTTGCCTTGAATGATATTACTAAAGGGGAAGATGTCGGTGCTTGGGAGCACTTGACCGCCGATTTTCCGCCTGCTTCCACTTTTACTTTTGACTCCTCGCAAACTCTTTCACTTTTGAAGGGGAGTCATGTACTGGAACCTAATAGCGGTCAGTATTACGTCGCTACTGCTGACACTACCATTCCTGCCGGTACAACTGAAATCGATTTCCCCCAGATTGCAGGCTTAACTCCAGTTAGTCAGAGCAGTGATGGAGAGGTTTTTCTGCTGGGCGAAAACTTGCCCAATGAAGGTAAGGAAAAGACTTTTGTTTCAGGTCGGTCTCTTTCGCTAAAAACTGGTGAGTTCCTGCATGACCCAGTCGATGATTTGTATTATGTCGCTAATGCTGATTTGACCTTGGATGAAACTCAGTCTGCATCATTTAGCCCAAGTGCTTCTCCTTCACTTCATCTTGTGCCTGCTCGAATAATCGAGCAAGGAGTGGATTGGTCTCCGTCCAAAACTTATGACAATGGGCAAATTGTTCATTACCACGGACGGTATTATCAAGCCAACCAAAGCAACTGGGATAATACTTCTCGTGATCCGAATACCTTGTCGGATTATGTTGTTTTACCTTCGGACGAGTTTATTTTTGACGAGGTAAGTGGCGAAAAAATTTCTAACTCTGCTTGGCGAGTGATTGATAAACCTCTTGGGCATGTGATGAAGTTTTCGGTAGAAAACAATCAATTGCCTACGATAACTTTTCCATCTTCCGGCACTAGCGGTACAACGGCAAAAGCCAGTGCCATTATTGACGCCGACGGTTTTATTGCTGGATTGAGAGTAGTTGAACCAGGTCGTTACTTTTCTGGAACTTCAACTGGGGGCACGGCGCTTCCTCCTAGTTTTGACAATGCTAAAGTTTTGCTTGCCAATGGTCAGGAAATGGATGTGAAAGTTCTTTGGGAGCAAGATGCTTCATCTCCAGGCACTTGGACTGTCGCAGGTTTCGATTTTAATTCCCAAACTATGCCATCAGGCATTCCCGCTGGTCCACAAAAAGGTGATTATTATTCTTTTGCCACTGGTTCAAGAGCGTTTGTCGAACACCGAGATGAAAATGGTTCCATTGTAGATGTTTCCTATAACGGCGCTAAGACGAATTCTGAGTTTTACGTTGGTCATGAGAGTAAGATATCTTCACTTTTAGAAGCGAAGGGTGGCGGGACAGAGGAATTGGGAGGAGTAGTGTCTGCCCTTGTTGACTTGAGGGAGGCACTTCGTAGCGCAAAGCCTTCAAGTTATGCCGCGGAGGTTGAATTGGCGAATCAAAAGCTCATCTCCTTGGAGGAGCAGGTTGTGGACAAGATGGGCGAACTTGCGGCCAAGATGGTTCGTATGGAAACTGTCAAGTCTCATGACGAGGACTACTATATGGAGTTGAACGAACGCGTCTCTCGAGATCTGGACGTTGATGTGTCAGAAGCTATTATGAGGTTGATGCAGGCTTCCACGTCGTATCAAGCTGCACTTCAAGTTGGAGCCCAAATAATGAACACCTCCTTACTTAATTACATCTAATTCTCGCTGTTCCTTTTTAATACCCCAAGTAATTAAACCGCCCTGCCTGTGAAACTAAACCTTCAAGATGACTTGCCCAATAGTTCGGATGCGGAACCCGCGACCCGTAACGAGGTCTCTTTGCCTCAGGGATTGTTCGGTTTCCCCGATCTCCGATCCATGGAACTCGTTTTTGACAAGGAGGAGCTTCCCTTCATGTGGTTGCGTGAACAAGTTCAAGATGGTTTGGCTTTTGTTGTTCTCGAACCAGGCGGAATCGTCTCGAATTATGCTGTAGAAATATCCGATGCCGATATTCAAATTCTCGGTATTTCAGGTTCTGAGGATACGATGATTCTTAATATTGTTACGATTTCATCTGAACATCCGGGGAAGATTTCCTTGAATTTAGTGGGCCCTATTATCGTCAACCGCACCACCCTTGTGGGAAAACAATGCATCATCAACAACCATGAGGAATTCTCGGCTCGCCATATGATCGATGTTGGCGATACCGAGGCATAGTGTTCCCTCTCGGACCGCGGAATTGACGACATGCTAATTCTTTCTAGAAAAATTGATCAAGCCATCGTTATTGGCGAGAACATCGAGATATCCATCACCAAGATCGAGGGTGATTCCGTTAAAGTGGGAATATCCGCTCCTCGTTCAATAGCTATTCTTCGAAAAGAGATTCTTGAGGAAATGCAATCATCGAACAAAGCTGCGGCTGCGGCTGCGATGCCAGCCAAGGGCTCCTTGGTCGCTAGTTCGGCTAGGCAGCTCATGGCTCAGCTGAAAGCTAAAAAAGCAGAACAAGCTGACCGGGAAAAGAATTCTCCCCCAGAGCCCGTTTCAACCGTAGAAAATTAATTTTCTGCTTTGCGAACTCATCCCGCCGATTTCTTTTTCCACTTCCGGAATTATTTATTAATTCTCGACAGTTTTCGTTTGTAAAAGAGTAACACTTCTCTTTTCAACTTAAGTATAACTTCACGATTCCGTGTATACTTCTTAACCTGAACTGTAGCCATGACCCGTTCGCTGATTAAGTCCCGTCTTAATGTTTTTGTCTTTTGGATTCTTCCTCTAATTTCTTTAGGTTTTCCTGTGTTGTCGCTTTTGGGTCAAGACAAGGCAAAGAAGGATCCTGCTCTTGATCTTTATTTTAGCGCTAATGCTCTTTACAATCGAGGTTTGTACGAATTGGCGGTGGATGAGTTCCGATCCTTTATTGGTAAGCACGGCAAGCATCCAAAGGCTCCCTTTGCCAATCTGGGATTGGGGTTGTGCCTCTTCCAGTCGGGGAAACCTGCGGAGGCCGAACCTGTATTTGCTCAAATTGCAAATAATCGTGAAATTCTTGCCCTTGCTCCAGTTCACAACTTGCGAGGTAATTGCCTGCTAGGACTCGGTAAGCATGCCGATGCGGAAAAGGCTTTCTCCGCGACTATTGCCGGAGACAAGAATCCTGCTCACATAGCGGATGCTTATGCAGGTTATGCCGAGGCTCTGTACAATCAGGGTAAGTGGGAGCAAGTCGTGAAGGCGACTGATGAGGCTTATCGTAGGGCACCGAAATCTGCGGTTGCTCACCGTTGTTCCCTTCAGGGAGCTCTTGCCCGTTTCGAATTGAAGAATTTTCCCGGAGCCAAGACTATTCTTGATCGACTGGCGAAGGATAAGGATACCCCCGCTGATTTTGCTCAGGACGTTTCCTTCCTGCTTGCCGAATGCTTTCGGCAGGAGAAGGACTACAAGAATGCCGTTAAATACTACGATCAAGCTCGCAAGCAAGACGGAGGTCGTTCTCTTGAAGCCAATTACAGGCTCGGTTACGTATACTTTCTAGATGGAAATTACGATCAGTCCATCCGGGAATTAGAGGATTTCGTAAGAAAAAACAAGAGTTCCGAGCTTGTTGCTCGCTCAAATCTTTACCTTGGCCGGTCTTATCTCGAGAAAAAAGATCTTAACAATGCCGTCAAGGTTCTAGGGGGACTTGTCGGAGATTCCGAAATCGGTGCAGAGGCAGGACTTTGGTTGGGTAGGGCGCACTTGCGAAACAAGGATTTCGTGAAAGCCGAGCAATCCTTGAAGCCCATTGTTGATCGTTTTGGGGCAGGCGATCTTGGTGATGATCTTCGCTACGATTATGCCACTGCACTCATGCAAGGCGACAAGTTTGCCGAGGCTGCTCCCATCTTCGCCAAAGTGGACAAGAAGGGTCCGCTTGCCGCCAACTCTCTTTGGATGGAGTCATATTCTCTTCATCAAACCAAGAGTTACGCGTTAAGTTTAACGCGTTGCGAAGTCTTCCTTTCCAGTCACAAGGACGATGGGAATGCTCCCGAAGTTCTTTTCATTCGTGCTGAAAATCTCTTCCTGTTGGAACGGTTCGGCGAGGCGGTCGTATCGTATGAAAGCCTGCTGGAAGTTAAGGGAACACTTCCCGATCGACAAGACGTGGTCCGATTTCGCATAGGGCAAATCCGTTACCAAGAAAAGAAGTGGCCCGAGTCTCTTTCTATGTTGGAACCTTTGCTGAGCAAAAATCCAAAAGGTCTTGCATTCGCGCAACTCCTTTATGTCGCTGGAGACTGTTACTTCAATCAAGGGGATTGGAAGAAAGCCATCACTCAGTTTCAACACTTCGCCCAGACCCAATCGAAGGATCCCAATGTAGGTCTTGCTCTCTTCAAGCTAGGGAAATCCCGAGAAAATGATGGTGATGCTAATGGAGCGATACAGACATTGCGTCAGATGCTTGCCAACCACGGTCAGGGAGAGCATGCTGCCCATGCTTCCGTTGAACTCGGTCGACTCCTTTACGAAGCCAAGCAATTTGCCGAGGCAAAGAAGATTCTCTTGCCGGCGGAGAAATCCAAGTTCGCCCCGCATGCCATTTACTTCCTTGGTTACGTTGCTCTATCCGAGGACAACCGAGCGGATGCGCTTGTTCGCTTTCAAACCCTCTCTACCCGGCACTCCGAGCACGAGTTAGCTTCGGACGCTACGCTGCAATACGGTAAACTACTTGCCCTCGAAGAGGAGTTCGCCAAGGCCAAACCCGTGCTTGACGGATTTCTTAAGAAGTTTCCGAATCATGCCAAAGCAGGGCAGGCTCATTTTTACTTGGGGATCTCCTTGGCTCGTGAGAATGGTTTTGCGGATGCGTTGAAGCGTTTTCAAGCCGTTCTATCAGGAGGCAATTCATCACTCTTTCGAGAACGCGCATACTATGAATCCGCGTGGTGTGAAAAAGGCCTGGAAAGACCTCAAAACGCACGTAAGCTTTATGACTCACTTTTATCTGAGTTTCCTAAGGGCGATCTGATTCTCGATGTTTCCTTCGAGTTGGCAGAACTCGAATTCGAGGCCAAGGAGTATGCCGCCTCCGTTGCTCGACTGCAGAAACTTTTGCCGCAAGCTACACGCCCCGAACTTAAGGAGCGTGTGCTCTATCGAGTGGGTTGGAATCGTTTCAATCTGGGTGAAGATCAAGCCGCGGCCAAAGCCTTCGAGGATATGATCGCCCTCAACCCAAAGTCCGAGAAACTGGTCATGGCTTCCTATCAGGCAGGCGAAGCTCGTTTACGCACGAAGGATTACGAACCAGCTAGGCAGCATTTTCTCCGAGTGGCCAAAGCCGGAAAAACCGAAGATGGACTGCACGAGCAGGCTCTTCTTCGCCAAGGTGAAACCGAGGGCTTTACTAATCGCTGGGCGGACTCTCAACGATGTTACGAGGAGTTCCTTCGGACTTACGGCACCAGTGCATTCCTTCAGAGAGCCCGTTTTGGAATTGGATGGGCATTCGAAAACCAAAACCGTTATCCCGACGCGATCAAGCGATACCAAGAAGTTCTCGCTACCGGAGATCGAGACGAAACCTCGGCCCGTGCTCAATTCCAAATAGGCGAATGTCAATTGGTTTCCAAGGCATACGATGAGTCTATAAAATCCTTCGTCAAGGTGGAAGTGAATTACGCCTACCCGAAATGGGCATCTCGAGCACTCCTCGAGATGGGCAAAGCTTTGGAGGCCAAGGGTGAACCCCAAAAAGCCAAAGCCAATTACGAGCAGATAGTTAAGAAGTACCCGGAGACAACAGCAGCCTCCGCCGCTAAGAGCCTAATCGCCAAGATAGGTTCATGAAAATTTCTCTTATATTCGAAAAAATCCGAAGAACTCATAATATGAATAACTACCGCCTTCTCCTTTTCCTCTTCGTTTGCGCCGTGTCGTTTGTAGCCATGCCTTTTGGAACCGATCTTCTCGCGCAAGGAGACGTAGCAGCTGTAGCTGCCAATGTGGGTGGAACTCAGCCCGAATCCCAAACACTTCTCGATCTCATCGCAAAAGGCGGTATGCTCATGATTCCCATCGGCCTTTGTTCGGTTGTGGCCGTTTATGTTGCCATTTGGCAGTTTCTAGCACTTAGGCGGGATCAATTGCTTCCATCCGGATTTCGTTCCAAGTTGCGAGAAAGCTTGGGTGCGAAAGGTGACGACATCGACAGCGGTTTGGCTTATTGCGAGCAAGTCGGAGGTCCCGTTTCTCAAATATTCAAGGCCGGCATTCCTAAAATTGGAAAAGGGGATGAAGTCATCGAAAAAGCGATCGAAGATGCTGGTGCTCGCGAGGTCGGCAAAATGAAACGACAGGTGCGACCGCTTTCCGCTGTTGCGACAATATCTCCTTTGCTCGGCTTGCTTGGTACGGTCTATGGTATGATAGGTGCGTTTCAGGCGGCAAGTGCCGCAGGAGCAGGTAAGGCGGATACTCTTGCCACCGGGATTTATGAAGCGCTTGTGACTACTGCCGCAGGTCTTACCTTGGCTATTCCGGTTTTGATATGTCACCAAATCCTGACTGGAAAAATCGATTCTCTTGTCGATGAGGTCGACGACATAGCCGTTGATTTTCTCGAACATGTAGGATCCGACGGTTCCGGCGACAAGAAGCCTCCTGCTAGGAAGCCTAGAGCAAAGTCCAAGGCCGCCGCCAAGCCTGCCGCCGCCAAGCCTGCCGTCGCTGCAGCCTGAGTTGTCAAATGTTTTAATTCCCGACCTGGGACAAGTCATGAGAATTAATAGAGATGAATTTTCGGATGATAACGTGATCAACATCTCGTCCCTCTTGGACGTCATGTTCATCCTGATCATATTTTTCCTTGCCACTGCCACCTTCACGGAAGAGGAGACCGACCAGTCGGTAAACCTCCCCGACAGTTCGGTGGCGCCTTCCAGTCTGAGCTCCAAACCTAAGACGATTACTATCAATGTCCATGCGGATGGTTCCTACTTGGTTAATAACCCCGTGACGCAACGCCATGAAACGATGGACTTGGTCGCCATGCGTGAAGAATTGACCCGTGCACTCGAGTCAAACGCGGGGCAGAAAGTGCTTTTGCGAGGTGATCGAAAAGCCTATCACGAAGCGGTTGCAATGGCCATGGCTTGTTGTAAGGAAGTTGGTTTCAACGACGCAAATATCGGATACCAGTACAAGCTTCCCGCAGCCAATTGAAGCTGGGTTTATGAGCAAAGACCCGCAACAGCCGAAGCAGTCTTCCGAATGGAGAGAGCAAGCCTTGGCCGCATGGCGATCTTTCGCCAGCGACAAGAGGCGCTTGTGGCTGTTGGGAAGCATCTCAGTTGCCCTTGTTGCTCTGCTTGTCTGGGGACTTTTCAGGCCAAACGTCTATGTCGATGGGGTGGCGGTGCGTCAGGATGCCGATTGGGCGCAATTGCGAGACATAGTCTGGGACACTCCCTCGCCGATTTCTCTCGATCTCAACAAGTCGGAGGATCTTTACGATCCCACGGTCACGGCGGATAACCTTTCTCTAGTTTTCGTAAAGGGTCGCCCGGGAGAAGGGGCTGACCTCTGGACCATGGACTGGAACGGTACGGCATGGACGAATCCGCGTCCCGTTGATGAGCTGAACACCGCATCCTCTGAAATCGGTCCTGCTCTCACTTCCGATGGAAAACTTCTTTATTTTGTCTCCGATCGCGATGGTGGTCTTGGCGGCTTTGATATTTGGGTTTCTCCTCGGGGAATTGATGGAGCTTGGGGCGATCCCGTAAACCTGGGCGAAAACATAAATTCCGCCTTTCACGAATATGATCCTGCCTTACATGAATTTTCGGGCCAACTTTATTATTCCTCCAACAGACCCAAGCGTCCCTTGACCGAAAAGGAGAAGGATGCATGGAAGGGTACCCTTCGCGAACTTCGCCTTGAAGAGGATTACGACCTCTTTTCCGCTCGCTTTGCGGCTGCGGAGGAAGAAGTTCCCACTACTCCCGACTTTGATCCTGCTGAGCGAGTTCATGCTCTCAACACTACATCCAACGAAGGCCAGACTTCTCTCAGCGCCCGTGGCGACTTCCTCTACTTCAGCTCCGACCGCAAGGGTGGGGAAGGAGGGTACGACATTTACCGCAGTCGTGTATACGAGGGTGAGATTCTTCCCCCGGAAAATCTTGGAATTCCCATCAATACTCCTTTCGATGACATGGACCCCGCCCTTACCATGGAGGGGCACCGATTACTTTTTAGCTCCGATCGAACGGCTGAACTCGCTCGCCCGTCCGGCGTGCGTCATTTCGGCATTTTCCGCACCGTTGCTCGCGAAGTCGCTCCCATGCGGTTGGATGAGGATTCCGCAGGTGGCTTTTGGCATTTTCTGGACAGCATGAAGTGGTGGTTGCTGCTCCTTCTCGCCAGTATCGCGGCCCTTTATTATCTCCTTCGCAAATGGGCCAAAGCCAAGGAGATGGGAGAGGTCGGTCTTCGTGCTCGTTGCATGATAGGGTCCGTAATCTTTCACGTGGTACTCGCACTTCTGTTCAGTCTCAAGGAGTTGGTTCAGGAAGTCATCGAGATGAAAGAGGCGACCATTATGGAGGCTAATCTAGACGTCGATGCCCTCGCCATGGAAAAGGAAGCTCTCGATATCCTAGAGGAGACGACGGAACTGCCCGAAGTCCAAGAATCGAAGGATGTCGAAATTGTTCGTCGATACGTCGAACCTGTCGAAGTTCCAACTGAAGCGGCCGAAGCTCCGTCCACTGAGCCAATCGAAGACTCCTTTGTCGTGGAGACTCAACCTTCCGTACGAATGGAGGTTCCGCCTCCTCCCAACCCGGTCGATCTTCCTGACGAAACTCTTTCGAAGCCCGAGACGCAACCACTCAAGGCACTTGCCTTTACTCTCCCAACCTTTCGTCTCGAACAGGCCGAACCCGTGGAGGCTCAGGCGGAACAAAAGTTTCTCGAATTCAGCGACGTCGCTCAATCCACGCGCTCCAATACCCCCATCGATCCCCTGGAGGAAATTGCCGAGAAAGCTCCGAGCCTCAAGATTCAAGAACAGGTCGAGCTAGCCGAAACTTCGGCCGTTCAACCTGTGGAAGCTCCCGAATCTTCATCACAAGCTACGCCTAAGGAATTGTCCAAGATCACCGATCTCGAATTGAAGCCTAGCCAGACTTCGACCCGAGTCGAGGTCACCCTCGAGAGTGATCGACAAATTGAAAAGGCTGAAAACATTCCACAAGTGCAGGCTCCTACCTCGGACGAGTCTGTCGCCAAGGCCGCCGATCTCTCGCCCAATGCCGAGGCCAACGATTCGCCCGAGCGAGCCGAGGCGGAGATACGCGGCGGGGAACTGGCCATGGCCGAGTCCGCTCTCAAAAGCGTGGAGGCACCAAAAAACGCCAGTGAGGAATCGGATAAGCTGGAAAACCTTTCTCAACTTCCGTTATCCGAGAACAACAGCACGTCTCAATCCTCACTTGCTCTGAAGCTCGAAGGTCGCACTCAATTGGAAAAGGGCGATGATGCCCCCGAGGTGCCGACTCCCTCCGCCGATTCTGCAGTCGCTAAGGCTGCCGCTTTTTCTCCTAATACCGAGTCCGATGGCGTACCCGAGAAAGCTTCGACTGAAATCAGCGGAGGTGAACTTGCCAAAGCTGAATCGGCATTGAATTCCGTTGTTACTCCCACTAATGCTCACGAAGAATCAGATAAGCTGGAGAACCTTACTAGCGTTCCTCTGTCAGAAAATAAAGCTACATTACAACCATCGATTGCCTTGAGTCTTGAGGGGCGCACTGAAGTTGAAAAGGCTGATGATGCGGCCGACGTAGCGGCTCCCTCCGCTGACTCCGCCGTAGCCAAGGTCGCCGCCTTTTCTCCGAATGCCGAATCCGATTCCGTCCCCGAGAAAGCCTCGACTGAGATCAGTGGAGGCGAGCTGGCTAAGGCTGAATCATCATTGAATAATGTCGTGACCCCTACGAACACCCGCCAGAAATTAGACAAGTTGGAAAACCTTTCCGGCATTCCTCTGACCGAAAATAAAGCGACTTCACAATCATCCTTGACCGTCAGTCTCGAGGGGCGCCCTGAAGTGGAAAAGGGAGAAGATGCGCCCGACGTAGCGGCTCCCCCCGCCG
>CALBIN010000538.1 GCA_937893275.1 uncultured Opitutia bacterium
TACGGGGACATTAGTGAGGGTAGTCCACGCATCAGTTACCCGTTCACGAACAATGCCGAACCTCGTTGGCGTACCATCCTCCGGCAATGCCGAAAGGGATGCAACCTTGGACCAAGGAATCTTGCCGGCATCACCATCACCGTTACCGCTTACAGGATCAAGAAAGGCGGGAACGCCTGCGGCAAAAGGAAAAACGGAGCAAGCAGCAGACACCCCAACAGTTGCTTTGGTAATGAATGCTCGACGATCTCCATCGTCAGTAGAATCTTTAGGTTCGCTCAAAATGGTAAAAAAGAATTTTAGTCACAATATCCATGAGGCATGACATTCCAAGCTCAGAGAACCGCGACTCAGCTTTTTCTCTAAGGTGAAACTAATCCGTTTCTTCAAGATTAGGAGAAATCGAAAGATAGAGTAGTTAATAACTGGATGCAGAAATCTTAACCCACTGTTCCTTACCATTAAGATTAAGGAACGAAATCTACTTAACCTAGGGAAGTGGAGGCAAGGGAGGAAGTCCGCCGGAATCGGCGGGAGCAGGGATGGCGCCTGGAAGCGGAGGAAGAACTCCGGCATCTCCGCCTTGTGTGTCAAGAGAAGGTAAAGGGGGAGGCAAAACGAGATCAACTGCAGGGGTAGCAGGAGGTGGCGGGACAACCAAGGCATCAGAGGATGCCGGATCGGCACCCGAAGAATCGAGCGGGGGTAACCCTGGAAGGTCGCCGGCGGGAGCAGGAGGAGCTGGTGGTGGGAAATCCAGCGTTGCCGGTGGTTCTACGGGGGCAGGAAAATCCAGAGGTGCTCCGGGAAGGGGATCAACGCTTCCGGGAACGGAACCGCTATCTAGAGGAGGGAAATCGGGAAGGCTATTGTCAGGCGGTGGAGGAGCTGGAGGAGGTGCGGGAGGAAGTCCCGAATCAAGTGGAGGAGGAAAAGTCGGATCAGTAGTCAGTGTGTCGAAAGGAATTGCAGGATCGGTGACGCCAAGTGGGGTACTGGGAATTGAATCTAGACCTCCGCTAGTAGAAGTTGCATTGTCTAGTGGAGGAAAAGGCGGGGTTCCGGTAAGCGGAAGGGGATCCGGCGTTGGAACCGGAGACAGTTCCGGAAAACTGGATGTCGCAGGTAAACTGGTATCTAAACCTGCAGGGTTTGCAGGAAGACCCGGCAAGGTGTCCAATGCAGTTCCAGAAGTAACGGGGGTGACCGAAGAGGGTTCGATGGGAGGGAACGATGGAACTGGATCAATCGCAGTTTCGACCTCGGGAAGAGCGGTTTGCCCTTCGGTAATAGATGTATCGGTGGTAATGCCCAACTCAGTACTCGGAGAACTTGAGCGGACGGGTGCAGGAGTTAGGGGCATCGAAAGATCGATCTGGGTGCCATCGGATCTCCAAGTGACATCTTGCCCATGTCGCTGCCCGTTGGTATACGCCCTAACGTACATCTTTTGTCCATTGGGCCACCATCGAGTTACGAGACCGTGCCATTTCCCTTCGTGATAATGACGTTCGTACATCTTTTGTCCTTCGGGAAACCAGCGCGCACTAAGACCGTCTCGCTTCCCTGCTTGATAGGTTTCGTCAGTCGCAACAAAATCACGACCATTTTCATTTTCGATCGTAACGATTCGTCCGGAGAAGGGTTCGTTGGCAAAGGTCTTGAAGAGTAAACCATACCGACGCTCAAAAAAAGTATCGTACTCATCGGCTTTTATCTGAACGGCATCTTGGCTTGCCGGAATCGCAACACTACGAGATGCGTGCTCGCAAATGTTGGTGCAGCAAGTCAAAGAAAGGCTGGCACAGGCCAGAAAGATATTAAAGATGGGCGAATTCATGACTTAAATCATAGGAAAAACGATCTTCTTTGCAAGGCAGAATAAGAAATCCCTTACATTTGGATTGCCCTCAAGATTTATTTGTGCTTATGGCAACTATCTTGCTGATTAAGTTACTACAGCTTAGAACAAAAAAACGACCCATGTCCTGCCTTCCTAGTTTTGTTCCTTATTTTCGCGGAAAAAAACTTCAGTTTCTTGATTGCCTTTCTATCAAAAACGATCAAAAACGATCAAAAACAATCACCAATGAGAACCTTGGTAAATCTTATACAAAAATGAACTTACAGGAACTAATATATTGGATTCCGGCGGCTGGTGTCGTCGCACTTCTTTTTACATTTTGGAAGACCTCCCAAGTCACTGCGGCAGATGCGGGGACCGAACGCATGCAGAACATTGCCAAGGCGATTCAGGATGGGGCCATGGCCTTTCTAAAGGCAGAGTACCGCGTTTTGGCCATATTCGTTATATGCGTGGCTGCGCTTTTGGCTTGGAGCGGATACGAAAATGAAAGCTCGGATCCACTGGTGGCTGTTTCCTTTGTAGTCGGAGCTCTGTGTTCCGCATTGGCGGGCTTTCTAGGAATGCGTGTAGCCACAAAAGCCAATGTGAGGACGACGAACGCTGCTCGAGAAAGTCTGGGTAAAGCTCTGGAAATAGCCTTTTCCGGCGGTGCCGTGATGGGTCTTGGAGTGGTTGGATTGGGGATTCTTGGCCTAGGCGGACTATTTGCCTACTTCGGCACACATTTCAATGCCTTTGAGGGAGGGGATGCCCTGACGAAGACTCTCGCGGTAATCACAGGTTTTTCCTTCGGGGCTTCTTCCATTGCTTTGTTCGCACGCGTGGGCGGGGGAATTTATACTAAGGCAGCTGACGTCGGTGCCGATTTGGTAGGAAAGGTAGAAGCCGGGATTCCCGAGGATCATCCGCTCAATCCCGCCACCATTGCAGATAACGTGGGTGATAATGTAGGTGATGTTGCAGGCATGGGAGCGGACTTGTTTGAGTCCTATGTCGGATCGATCATAGCCACGATGGTACTTGGCGCCGCCTTAGTTTCCGGCTCTCCGGACTTCCAGGACTTCCTCGGAGGACTATCCCCCGTAATGCTACCGCTCGTGCTAGGAGCAATCGGCATAGGAACATCCATTCTCGGCACTTTCTTCGTCAAGGTACGCGAGGGTGGAGATCCTCAGCGTGCTCTCAACATCGGAGAATTTGGTTCATCTGCGGTAATGGTTCTAGCTTCATACTTCGTAATCAACAAACTTCTTCCGGAAACTTGGCATGTCGACGGCATCGAGTATACGGCTATAGGCGTGTTCTGGGCTACAATCATTGGCTTGGCCGCCGGGTTGGCCATTGGCCTGATCACAGAACACTATACGGGGACTGGCAAGAAACCCGTAAGATCCATTGTCGAGCAAACTGTCACAGGATCAGCCACTACTATCATCGCTGGTCTAGGAGTTGGAATGATCTCCACCACTTTCCCCATCCTCGTAATCGCCGCGTCCATTATAGGAGCATACGAATTGGCAGGTCTTTACGGTATTGCAATCGCCGCCGTAGGGATGCTTTCGAATACTGGAATTCAGCTTGCAGTGGACGCCTACGGACCAATTTCCGATAATGCAGGGGGTATTGCCGAAATGGCAGAACTTCCTGCCGAGGTGCGCAAACGTACGGACAAGTTGGATGCCGTCGGCAATACAACAGCAGCAATAGGAAAGGGTTTTGCAATTGGATCCGCAGCACTAACTGCACTGGCGCTCTTTGCCGCTTTTACGGCATCTTATAACCAAACTCATGTGGAAAAATTAGCTGCAATAGACATTACCAAACCCGAAGTCATGGCTGGTCTCTTTGTCGGAGCCATGCTGCCCTTTCTCTTTAGTGCTTTGGCAATGAACGCCGTGGGAAGAGCTGCCATGTCGATGATCCATGAGGTGCGTCGCCAGTTCCGAGATATTCCCGCGCTAAAGAAAGCTTTAGAAGTCATGAAACGAAACGAAGGTGTAGATTCAGAGGATTGGAATAAGGAGGACAAAGGTGTATTCGACAAAGCCATAGATGAAGCAGAATACGGGGAATGCGTATCGATCTCAACACAGGCCGCAATTCGTGAAATGGTGGCTCCCGGCATGATTGCCGTCATGACACCCGTAGCTGTGGGTTTTCTTGGCGGAGCGACGATGCTCGGTGGACTCCTTGCCGGGGTAACCGTATCGGGTGTACTTTTGGCCCTGTTTCAATCGAATGCAGGTGGTGCTTGGGACAATGCCAAGAAAATGATCGAAGAAGGCTACGAAGTCGGCGGAGAAAAACTGGTAAAGGGTTCCGAATCCCACAAAGCGGCGGTGGTCGGCGATACAGTTGGAGACCCTCTCAAAGACACCTCGGGACCCTCCCTCAATATTCTGCTCAAGTTAATGACCGTTGTGGCGCTTGTAATTGCACCTATGCTGTAAAAGAGTCTAGGCGGTCTCGCCCGCCAGTTCGGCGAAAGCTGTACGGGTTGCAGTATCGGCCTTGTAGTAGGCTGTTCCAGCCACAAAGACATCCACTCCCGCCTTGGTGCAAAGTGGCAAGTGTTCAGGAGTTACTCCACCGTCAACTTCGATTAAATAACGATGTCCTTCCTTTTCGCGAAGCTCATGGAAAATCCCGACCTTGTCGAGAACTTCCGGCATAAAGGCTTGTCCCCCGAAGCCGGGTTGCACGGTCATGCAAAGAACAAGATCCACCTCATCGAGATAGGGAAAGATTTTTTCGGGGCGTGTATCCGGATTGATGACAATACCTGATCGCTTGCCCAGAGCACGAATCCGAGAGAGAGCTTTTGCATGATCGTAGTCGGGTTCGATGTGTATGCTGATAAGATCTGCTCCGGCCTCGGCAAAGGCATCCAAAAATTGATGGGGGCATTCCATCATTAAATGGACATCTAGAAAAATTTCCGTTCGGCGACGCAAGTCCGCCACTGTCTGGGGTCCGAACGTTACATTGGGAACAAAATGTCCGTCCATCACATCCAAGTGAACCCAGCGGCGACCGTCATGTTCGATTTCGGCAAGCGAGCCAGCTAAGTCAGCATGGTCTCCGGCTAGGATTGAAGGAGCTAGAATCCGAGGGCGAGATTCACCGAAGAAAGTATCAAGGTCAGTAGTCACCATTCCGTTCGGTTTGCGAAAGCGGCAATTTTTCGGGCAAGGGATCGAGAGGATGTCATCAAAGGTTGCCGAGAAATGGGTGTCTCGGTCACGCTTGACGTCAGGGTGGACGCATTGGAGTTAAAGAGAGTTTCCTTCAATAGGGATTTCCCACTTGGTGACGAGTTTAAGTGGGCAAGGGCAAAAAGTCTCAATCGAAAACTAGCGGCGAGCACAGTATCGTCGGATCGGTAAGCTTCGGGAATTTGATCATAGTCAATAAGGCGAACCGTTAAAATAGCATCCGCATCTTCTTGAGAATTCATAAGCCGAGCCCGTCCTTCACGAAGGATTTCCTCGCGAAGAGCACGTGACAGTAGAGCTCCGGCCTGTGGTGCGAGTGAATCATTCTGAACGACACGCACATATAGACGATCAAACGAAAGTTCGCCTGCAGGACCAAGGGCATACTGGCAACCTCCGAGCACAAAGGAAAAGAGAAGGAAAGTTATGCCGGAAAAACGAAAAAAAAGGGAAGTAAAAGATGCCCAACGATAGCTAGACCCGTTTGCTTGACGGGTGTGGCTCATTCCTTTCCGCGCAAGTCAGCAATCCGAGCTTTGGCTTCACGAGCTGATTCCGATTCGGGAGCAACCGTAATAGCTTCTCCATAAAATTGAAGTGCAGGACGAGCTCCTAGCTCTTTCCAGCGCATAATGAAAAACTTGCCGTTTTTCTCGACGAATCGACCAACGCGAAGTTTGCTCGCCGAAAGCACTTCCCGCATTCGCTGCCGTCCTTCTTCAGCTTTGACCAATCTCTCCTTGGAAGCGGCTAATCTCGCGGCAAACTCCTCGTTGTTTTCGTGACGTGACATTGGAGGGGGAGTTTCATGAAGGATTAAATAATCTTCGTAAAAATTCAGTGCCTTAAGAGTAGCCCCTTGGTCG
>CALBIN010000539.1 GCA_937893275.1 uncultured Opitutia bacterium
AGGAGACCTACAAGCTAGGTCGACTACAGGATATCCCGCAGGGGGAAGACATTTCCTTTTACCGGAACGGGGAATTCCTAGACCTTTGCGCAGGGAGCCATGTCGGTTACACGAAAAAGCTTAAAGCCTTCAAACTTCTTAGCATAGCCGGTGCCTACCACCGAGGAGACGAAAAGAACAAGCAACTGCAAAGAATTTATGGGACTGCCTTTCCCACCAAGGATGAATTAGCTCAATACCTTGAACGATTAGAGGAAGCTAAGAAGCGAGATCACCGACAACTCGGTCGCGAACTCGGGCTCTTTCACATCGACGAAATGGTAGGGCAAGGTTTGGTCCTCTGGAAACCCAAGGGTGCTATCATTCGACAAGAGCTGGAGAAGTTCATCTCCGAAGAACTAACCAAGCAAGGCTACTCGCAAGTATACACTCCACACATCGGCAAACTGGATCTATTCCGCACTTCGGGCCACTTCCCATACTATCGAGAATCGCAATACCCGCCAATCGTTCATCGCGAATGCCTCGATGCTCTAGCTGAAGAAGGTTGTTCCTGCGCAGAACTCTCCAACAAGCTAGATCAAGGGAAAATCGAAGGGTATCTGCTCAAACCGATGAACTGTCCGATGCATATTCGCATCTTTCGCTCCGAACAGCACTCCTACCGCGATCTCCCGATTCGCCTCGCCGAGTTCGGTACAGTCTATCGCTGGGAGCAGTCAGGCGAACTCAACGGCATGACTCGTGTTCGCGGTTTCACTCAGGACGATGCCCACCTCTTTCTCCGAGAAGATCAACTTCAGGATGAGATTCAAGGTTGTCTGGGATTGGTGAAACTAGTTTTCTCCATTCTGGGAATGAACGATTATCGAGTTCGCGTTAGTTTGCGTGATCCCGAATCCGACAAGTACGTTGGAGATCCCGCCGCATGGGACAAGGCGGAATCGGACCTTCGTGAAGCAGTCAAGGCCATGGGCGTAGATTACGTTGAGGAACCAGGCGAGGCAGCGTTTTACGGTCCGAAGATCGACTTCATTGTCAAGGACGTCATCGGTCGTGAATGGCAACTCGGGACGGTGCAGGTAGACTACAACCTGCCCGAGCGCTTCGATCTCTCCTACGTGGGTTCCGACAACAAGGACCATCGTCCCGTCATGATTCATAGAGCCCCGTTCGGTTCCATGGAGCGCTTCTGCGGCGTTCTCATCGAGCACTTTGCGGGCAGCTTTCCGACTTGGCTTGCCCCCGAGCAAGTGCGTCTGCTCCCTATGAACGATGACCTGGTCCCGCAGGCTCAAGATATCCTTGAAAAGTTCAAATCAGCTGGACTCCGTGGAAGCGTGGATAAACATGCAGCGAAACTAGGAGCCAAGATTCGTAATGCCGAAAACGACAAAATCCCCCACATGCTGGTTCTCGGGAAACGCGAAGCTGAGGAAGGGAAAATCTCCGTCCGTTCACGAGCCAACCCCGAATTGGATGGTCCCATGACCGTAGACGAATGTCTGGCTAAACTCCTTGAGGAAGTAGAAACTAAGGCCCTTCCTAGGCCCAAAGTACAGAAAGCGAATGGCTGAGAACCGGCTCACGCCGAAACGGTCACTCCTCAACATGGCCAACGCAATTGTCGCGTTTCCTATCGTAATTCTCGTGCATGTCTATCGTTTTTTCTCGCCTCTCAAAAAATATTTGCTCGGACCCACGGCGGGGTGCCGCTTTGCACCTACCTGCTCGGCTTATACACTGGAATGCCTACAACGATTCCCTCTCCCTATAGCTCTCTGGAAAAGCATCCGTCGAATAGCCAGATGCAACCCTCTTCACTCGGGAGGTTATGATCCAGTCCTCAGCGATGACGAGGATTGCCAGTCCCAAAAGAACAATTGACCTGTGCGCATCATCCCCGTCGAAAACTTTCCCTCACGCGATGAAGCGGCACTTGTCGCATTTTTGGAGCGTTGCAAAAGTGAAGCCCGAATAAAAGGTTCTCCATATTTCGGTTCCATCACGGTCGAAACTAATTTCGTCGACCCACTTGCTATCCTCGAAACGATCAGTGAGGAGGGTAACCCCTTGTGGTACGTCGAGCGCCCATCCGAGGAATTCGCTCTATCGTGCGGAGAAGCAGTGGCATACCAAGAATTTTCGGGTCACGCTCGTTTTTCCGAGGCCCGTTGCTTCGCCGCCGAAGTGTTTTCACGAACCATTGCCACTGGCGACCTAGCGCCCGGTGGGGCCGGTCCCACGTTCGCCCTCGCCGCAACCTTCGAAGAAAACAATGACCTGCACGAAGACCACCCTGCTCCGCTCGCCGTGTTCATGCCCCGCTGGCAAGTTCTTCGCAAAGGCGGTCGGCACTATGCAATCGCAAATGCAAAGATTGAACAAGACTCCAACCTTCATGAGATTGCACAAGGCATTTGGGCCGCGCACGCAAAACTATCACACTTTCGCAACAAAAACGAAATTCCCAACTTCGTCCAACTCCCCCCGCCCATTCTCTCACAACATCGAGAACAAAACGACTACGAGGAGATCGTGGCCAAAGCCCTTGATCTCCTTGACGCGGAAAGCTTCGACAAAATCGTGTTGTCGCGCAAAATCACTCTCGACTCGGATCGTTCTCTATCTCCTTTTGCCCTCGCACACCAACTCCGTGAACGTTTTCCGGACTGCCACACTTTTTGCCTCGGTGACCGTCGACCGGGCATGCTGGTAGGAGCGACTCCCGAAAACCTCTTGCGCGTAGAAGGGGATCAAATCGAAACGGAAGCACTTGCCGGCACCACCGCCAGAGGTGGTAACGCAGGAACCGACGCTCAATTGGGCCAAGCCCTTCTCGATAGTGAAAAGGAAGGACGCGAACACCGATTGGTCGTCGAATCCATTAAACGTCGCCTGCAAGCACTCGGTCTAAGACATTGTGAAGAAGGTCGCCCTCGCCTTCTCCGCTTATCAAACCTCCAACACGTACGAACCCCTCTTCGGGCGAGCTTGTCAAAGAATCTGCATCCCCTCGACATTCTTGCGGAACTTCACCCCACTCCGGCCATAGGGGGAAGTCCTCGCGAATCGGCCTTGCCGCACTTGAGAGAACTCGAAGGCTTTTCGAGAGATTGGTACAGTGGCGTGGCCGGATGGTTCGACCATGAGGGGGAAGGTGAATTCGTAGTGCCCCTTCGCTGCGGTCACCTTAACGACAAACGAGTCGCTTTATACGCAGGATCAGGAATTGTAAAAGGTTCCGATCCCGTTAGCGAAAAGCTGGAAACCGACCTCAAGCTTGCCGCCATGCTTGAATCGCTTCAACGCACCTGATACGAAATATTCCCATGAACGAAGCGAGTTTAACCAACGCCCGGGCCACTCAAGCTTGGGGCACGACTTTGTCCCGCACACTCTCGGCCATAGGCGTTCGATACGTGGTTTTTTCTCCCGGTTCGCGATCCACACCTTTGATTCTAGCTTGCGAAGCATGCAAGGGGTTAGAGACGCTTCCCATACTCGACGAGCGCTCCGCCGGTTTTTACGCAATCGGCCTAGCCAAGATGTCAAAGAAACCCGTTGCAGTCATCTGCACTTCGGGCACGGCTCCAGCTAACCTCTTGCCCGCTGCAGTCGAATCAAACATGTCTGGGATCCCTTTGCTTTTGCTAACGGCGGATAGACCACCCGAACTCCGAGACTGTCAAGCAGGTCAATCAATAGACCAAACGAAGCTTTTCGGAACTCAAGTCAGATGGTTTCATGAATTATCGTTACCTCGCTTCCATTTGGACGCTCTTTCCTACCTTAGACAGACAATCGTACAAGCTGTCGGAACTGCAACCGGATCAAACCCCGGCCCCGTACATCTTAACTTCCCCTTTCGAGAACCCTTTTTTGTGGAAGAGGAATGGGCGAATCCTCCGATGCCGGAAGATTTGGCATGGGATCACTTCCTTCATCAGGTTCGCCCTCCGGTTGCCACACGAACCCAACTTGCGGAAAATCTCTCGGCATTAAGACCCTTTCGCCGTTGGCTCGTATTGGCAGGTCAAACTTGCTTCAGAGATTCCGCCACAGCAGTAGCGGATAAATTGGGCGCACCCCTCTTGGCAGACGCCTTTTCATCAGTTCGAGAGGAAACTTGCAAGAAACGTGTCCTGCATTTTGAAAATCTACTGCGGGACGAGGCATTCAGAACCAAAGCTGCCCCCGACGCCGTCCTTAGTCTCGGTCCTCTTCCCACCAGCAAGACCTTACGATCGTGGTTGAACGAACTCGATTTACCCACTTGGGTGGTCGAACCTTCAGGTCGTAACGTAGACGGGTTGCACAGGCGAGCCGTTCCCCTTGACTGCGACTTCGAGGAACTGGCCGAGTCCTTGCCGAAGATCGAGACAGAAAACGGTTGGATCGAAAGATGGAGGGAAGCCGAGGCGGAAGTCGAAGCTAAGTTAAGCGAGGCTTTTGCTCAAATCACCAACCTATTCGAGGGGAAAGTCACCCATCTTTTATCCGAAATATTACCTGATGATTGCGACGTCGTGGTTGCGAACAGCATGCCGGCTCGGGACATCGAGTGGTTTTGGCAGGCGGGAAAAGGGAAAAGGCGACTGTGGGGAAACCGAGGTGCCAACGGGATCGACGGCACGCTTTCAACTGCCTTGGGCGTGGCTCATGCGTCTGGAAGTCCAACCTTCCTGCTAACGGGAGATCTTGCCTTCCTCCACGACGCCAACGGATTGCTAGCCAAAAATGTTTTCCACGGAAATCTTACCGTGGTAGTGGTCAACAATCATGGCGGAGGCATCTTCGGGAATCTGCCGATCGCGAATCTGCCACCTTTCGAAAAATGTTTCGCCACCCCGCAGGAGGTGAACATCGGCAACCTCTGCGAAGCTCATGGAATCACACACGCCGAACCCGAGAATTGGACGACCTTCGAAGATTTGATTCGCGAACCTTTTGAACAGGGCATACGCGTCATCGAGGTCGTGACGGATCGAAAATCCGACGTCGAGACACGACAAAACCTTCTCTCGCTCGGTCCCTCGACCTGAGACCAATTTTCCATGCCCGAACTGGCAGAGGTCGCTTTCGCCAGCAAAGCGTGGAAAGGCGGCATGGGTGATGTGGTCGACAATGTGCAGACAAAAGGCGTATCGCGAGTGTTTAGGGACACCGATCCGGCAAAGGTAAAAAACGGGTTGCGTGGCGCCACGCTCACAGGTTCGGAAACACACGGAAAGAAGATGTTGTTCCGGTTTTCGGACAATCGTTGGCTCAGTCTACATCTCGGCATGACGGGCTGGCTGTTCGCGGAGGATCCTGACTACCTCGCGGGAAAGCATGACGCCCTTGTCCTGAGACAAAACGAAAGAAGCCTGGTCTTTCGCGACCCTCGACAGTTTGGTCGCGTTCTCTACCATCGGGGGAAGGATGTCCCAACTTGGTGGAGCGATCTTCCTCTTGAAGTGACCTCCGACATTTTTTCACTCGAACTTGTAAGGACCGTCCTGAAACGTAGGTCTCGTTCACCAGTGAAAGCGGTCCTGCTAATGCAGGAGTTCTTTCCGGGGATCGGCAACTGGATGGTAGACGAAATCCTCTGGCGAGCCCGCATCCATCCCGCCCATCCCGCAGGTAAACTTTCGACAATGAAGTCCAAGGCCCTTTGGAAAGAAACCCGTTTTGTCGCCTCCGGAGCCCTCGCAACGGTAGGCAAACGCGGAGGCGACCCACCACCAGACTGGCTATTTCACTTCCGTTGGAAGGACGGCGGGACATGTCCTGCTTCAGGAAAAAGCCTCGTCCGTGAGCAAATAGCAGGACGCACAACCTGCTGGTGCCCGTTTAGCCAACGATTGAAGGAAAAGTGAAAAAAGTTCTAAGGGTTTCCTCATTTCTGCGTCATAAATAATATACTTTGACACCATGTGCATCCTGTCATGGAACAGTAATACC
>CALBIN010000540.1 GCA_937893275.1 uncultured Opitutia bacterium
GATCGTACTGGTAGAATATCGTATCGTATCGGTTAGATAACAATAATGAACCGTATCGTATCATATCGTATCGTTTCAAGTTTGTGTAAAGTATGCTGTATCGATAAGATCCGATCCGAAACCTTGAAGCCTGGCCATACGACAGGTTCGTTGGTGTCACTATCTGCTGTTGTGTCACGATGGGCACCGCCTTCCGTCGCCAAAACGGCATCCTCTCCGGGCAGTCGCTCCTCAGGCAAGGAGCACGGCGGACGGCAACGAGGACAAGGATTATATTTATAAAACTTCCAGCCGGGCGAAAACTTCCAAGCGAATATCTATCACATGGCCGGGCGCGGGCCGTCGTGGACCCGCTTGCTGCCGCAGGCGGTGGCCATCTTGGTCATCGAAGGTATCACCCACTCTCTCTGCACCCTCGAATTCGAGGATCATCGACCGCTTTATAATTGGTTTTGCGAAAACCTCGGAATCCATCACCCCCGACAAATCGAATTTGCCAGGCTAAACCTCAATTACGTGGTAATGAGCAAGCGCAAGATGCTGCGATTGGTCGAGGAAGGTCACGTATCCGGTTGGAGCGACCCGAGAATGCCCACGATTCAAGGATTGCGACGCAGAGGTTATACGCCCGATTCGATCCGCAACTTTTCAGAAAAGGTGGGAGTGGCCAAACGCGACAACATGATCGACGTGGCTCTGCTTGAACACTGCCTCAGAGACGACTTGAACAAAAAGGCTCTTCGACGAATGGGAGTGCTTAGACCCCTCAAGATCGTCATCGAGAACTATCCGGAAGGTCAGGTCGAGGAACTGGACGCCATAAACAACCCCGAGGATCCGGAAGCCGGTTCTCGGAAAGTTCCCTTCTCAAGAGAGCTTTACATCGAACGCGAAGACTTCATGGAGGATCCGCCGAAAAAATTCTTTCGCTTGGGGCCGGGGCGCGAGGTGCGCTTGCGCTACGCTTATTATATAACTTGCACCGAAGTCGTTAAGGACGGAAATGGTAAAGTCGTCGAACTGCGCTGTTCTTACGATCCCGAGACTAAGGGCGGCGATTCTCCTGACGGACGCAAGGTAAAGGGTACCCTGCACTGGGTAAGTGCAGCCAAGGCATTGAATGCCGAGGTTCGCCTATACGACCGTCTCTTTTCCAAGGAAAACCCTGAAGACGGCGACGACTTTACGTCCAACCTAAATCCCGATTCGCTACAAACACTCAGCAACTGCAAACTGGAACCGGAACTCGCTCGGACCGGGCCGGGCGTGTCCTTTCAGCTAGAGCGCCTCGGTTACTTTTGCCTCGATTTCGAGGACTCTTCTCCTGAAAACCTTGTTTTAAATAGAACCACGCCACTCAGGGATTCTTGGGCCAAACTCCAAAAGAAAGGATAAATGTCCTTTCGCTAGGACTTGATTCCACGCTCTTTTTCAAGCTTGCAAAAAAATCTTAAACATCAATCGTTTATTAGAACTAATCAAACGACTCCATAATGTCGTAAACCAGCGAAACAACTAGTCATGAGTAATCAAGATTCCGAACCTGACATGAAATTATTTTGGGGGTGCTTCATCGCCCTCATTACTACGGCCTTCGCCTTCATCACCAGGGCTTTCCTGGTCAACGTGCCATCCTTTTGGCCAGAGACCTTTGGTTTAGATCAAGTTCAAGGGCAAGTTCTTTTCGGAGCAGGAATCTGGCCTTTTGCGATTAGTATAATTGTTTTCAGTTTGATTATCGATAAAATCGGCTACAGAGCCGCGATGTTCTTCAGTTTCATCTGCTACGCGCTTTATGCATTTCTTGCATTTCAAGCTTATGGTATTGTTTCAGCCGAAGGTCTCACTGGCGAAGCTCTCAAGGCTGCACAGGCAGAAGCTTACAACTACCTCTACGCAGGATCTATAATTCTTGGGCTTGGTAACGGAACTGTTGAAGCCTTCATCAATCCTGTTGTGGCAACCATGTTCAGCAAGGACAAAACCAAGTGGCTCAACATTCTTCACGCAGGTTGGCCCGGGGGGTTAGTCGTCGGCGGTATTCTTACCATCATGCTTGGTCAACAAGCCGCCGAGGACTGGAGAATTCTAATCTATCTTATCGCCATTCCGGCGATCATCTATCTGGTCATGCTCTTCAAGGCTCGCTTTCCAGTAAACGAGCGAGTTTCTTCTGGAACAACCTATCAGGAGATGCTTGCCGAATTCGGAGCTATCGGAGCTCTCATTGCAAGTTACTTGATCTTTAGGCAGCTCGGCATGGTATTCGAATGGACTGACGGCGTAGTTTATGGACTCACTGCAGTAGTAACCGTTGGCTATGGTTTTTTCTGCAAATCACTCGGTCGTCCGCTATTGATTTTCATGTGCATCATCATGATTCCTCTCGCTACCACCGAATTAGGTACGGATGGGGCAATCACAGGCCTCATGGAAGAACCCATGAAGGAAGCCGGACACAATCCACTTTGGGTCCTGATTTATACTTCTGCCATCATGATGGTCTTAAGGTTTTGGTTTGCTGGCCCGATTGTCGAAAAGTTAACCCCTCTCGGTCTGTTGGCCGCTTCCGCAATTCTTGCGATTGCCGGCCTTTATCTTCTTAGTTTCGCAACAGGCATGTTCATGATTTTTGCGTGTGCAACTCTTTACGGTTTCGGAAAAACGTTTTTCTGGCCAACCACTCTGGGAGTTGTCTCCGAACAATGTCCAAAGGGAGGAGCGCTCACCCTAAACGCAATCGCCGGCATTGGGATGCTTGCCGTTGGAATATTGGGTGGTCCCGTTATTGGCAAGATGACGGAAGATTCAATCAAACTTTCCGTTGACGAAGGGTCTGGAGTTTACGAAAAAATATCAAAGGACGACACCTATTTTCTTGGTGACTATACTGCTGTTGACAGTGAGAAAGTTAAAGAACTGGACGAAAAGACTAAACCCGCAGTTGAAGCAGACATCCAAAAGGGGAAGCAAGGCTCGCTCGCAAGCGTAGCGGTCTTCCCGTTCTTTATGATGATTTGCTACATCGGTCTCATTCTCTACTTCAAGAAAAAGGGCGGTTACAAACCGGTTGAACTTTAAATTATCCAAAAATTTAGATAATTGCTTCTTAACATTAGATTCATGCTCAAACGGGTATGGATCTTTTGTTAAGGTTTTTCCGAATTCTTTAATAAATGTAACTCCCTATCATTTTTAAAATGGCTAATAAAAAACCTCTTCGCATCGGTCTCATCGGCTATGGCTTCATGGGACGCACTCACTCCAACGCCTTCCGAAAGGTTTCTAACTTTTTCGATCTGAAGTACGAACCTCAGCTTGCTGCAGTTTGCGCTAGGAACAAGGATCGAGCCGAAGCCTTTGCCGACCAGTGGGGTTACGAATCCGTGGAAACTGATTGGCGAAAACTTATAGATAGAGACGATATAGACGTCATTGATATTGCTGCTCCAAACAACGTCCATCATGACATCGCCATCGCCGCGGCGGAAGCTGGCAAGGCGATCCTTTGCGAGAAGCCTTTGGCTCTGGATTGCAAGGAGGGCGAGGCAATGGTGAGATCGGTCGAAAAAGCCGGAGTGCCTAACATGGTTTGGTATAATTATCGTCGAGTGCCCGCTGTCACTCTGGCAAAAAACCTTATCGACGAAGGTCGTCTTGGTAAAATTTACCACTACCGGGCCAACTTCCTTCAGGACTGGACCATCGATGCGGACCTTCCTCAGGGCGGCGAAGGCCTCTGGCGGCTAGACGCCAAGGTGGCCGGTTCCGGCGTCACGGGCGACCTACTCGCACACTGTATAGACACTGCAATTTGGCTCAATGGCCCAATCGTAGAAGTCTCCGCCATGACGGAAACCTTCATTAAAGAACGTACGCACACCGGCACGGGCAAAAAGCAAAAGGTTACGATTGATGACGCCTGCGCATTCCTCGCCAAGTTTGCCAATGGTTCACTGGCCATCTTCGAGTCCACCCGTTACGCTCGCGGGCACAAAGCCCTCTATACCTTCGAAATCAACGGAGCCGACGGGTCCCTCGCCTGGGACCTTCACGACCTGCACCGACTCGACTACTACGAGTACGACAAAGAGGACAAGCAGACCCGTGGTTGGCGTTCCATTCACGTCACCGACGGCGACCACCCCTACATGGACAAGTGGTGGGTGCCTGGCCTAAATATCGGTTACGAGCACACCTTCATCAATCAGTTTGCAGATTTCGTGGAAGGCCTCAGTTCTCGCAAGAAACGGCCACTACGACCCGATTTCCGGGACGCTCTCGAAACCCAGTACATTTGCGAAGCCGTACTGGACTCGGGCAAAACTGGTCGTTGGAAAAAAGTAGGGGCGATCAAGGCGAAGTAAACACGCCTCGATTTGGTCTAAAAACGGTTTTCCTATTTCAAGGAAAGTCGCCTTCTTAGGTATTCCATAAGGTAGCGCAAGGCTCGAGCTCGATGGCTGATTTTAGCTTTCTCTTCGGAAGATATTTCAGCAAAAGTGTTGTCGCTTTCCTTTGGGAGAAAAAGAGGATCGTAGCCAAAACCACCCGAACCTCTGTATTCCCGTAGAAGGGTGCCCTCGCAGGAACCTGAAAAGGTTTTGGTTAGACCTTCGCCCACAAGAGCCAGGACACAGCGGAATCGACAACCTCGTTTCCCATCAGGGACTTCCGTCATCTCGCTGAGAACTTTTTCATTGTTTGCCTCATCGTTGCAGGCATCGCCGGCGTAACGGGCCGAACGAATGCCCGGTTGTCCATTAAGATGATCGATCTCTATCCCGCTGTCGTCGGCTAGGTAGAAAGCCTCCTCGGAACCTTGCGGACGAAGGGCTTCCGCCTTAAGGATTGCATTGGCCTCAAAGGTGTCACCCGTTTCATCGACTTCGGGCATGCCACCAATAAGATCTGCGGAAAAGACCTCAAAACCATCAAGCCCTGCTTGTTGAAGAGCGATTCGCAACTCACTGAGTTTGTGTTGGTTTCCAGAAGCGAGATAGATTTTCATAAAAAGTGGATGTTTCTCAATTTGAGAAGTTCAAAAATCCGCGAATTAGGGAATCTTCTCCAAGTTTTGTGGATTGAACTTTTTCAGGAAGTGGAAAGTCCGTAAGCGGAGGAACCTTAACTGCATCGGCATTGGGAAATATTTTTGGTGATTGATACCAAAACAAATAGTCGAGGGCTTTTTCCCTTAGCATTTGACGAGCAACTTTGGCTCCACCCTCAAAATATACGCCCGCGAGGTCCTCGTCGGCTAGAACATCTCGAAGACTAGAGTAGGAAAAACTACCTCCGGAATCCAATGGTAGTTCGCGAATAGTGACACCTTCATCGATGAGGCGAGCACGACGAAGATCGGTAACCGAGGTAGCTTCACCAGTAACGACAAGGGTACTTTCACTAAAGGCATCCGAATAAACCTTTGGCAATATTCCCGTCTCCGGGACGGAGGACAGTTTGCCGTCAAGGATGATGCGGCGAGGACACCAGTCTCCGCTAGACAAACGTGCAGTGAGACTCGGATTGTCCGCTGACACAGTCCCCGCACCAATTGCAATTGCCGGAAAAAGCTTGCGCCAACGCATGACGTCGGCACGGGCCTCTTTACCTGTAATTACACTTGGTTTTCCATGCTGTTCCGCAATCTTGCCGTCCATAGTCACAGCCAACTTCAGGGCAAACAAGGGCTGGTTATGAACAATTTGATAATTGAAGATAAGATTCAGTTCCGAACAATCATTAGCGAGCGATCCTTCGATCTCGCATACTTCGATGCCCGCTTCACGAAGTTTGTCCAAACCGCGTCCCGCATGAACGGGATTAGGATCAAGTGCCCCAACCACGACTCGGCTAAAGCCGGCTTTGATAATCGCTTCCACACAGGAACCTGTTCGACCACTTGTTGAGCAGGGTTCCAAGGTGACGTAGATGTCAGCATCTGCG
>CALBIN010000541.1 GCA_937893275.1 uncultured Opitutia bacterium
CACTCGAGATTGTCTCAATTTGTAATTGGGCAGTATGATGTCGTGACCATCCACAAGGTCTCGGATTCTTGTTTGCAGTCCATTGATTTGAAGGACGATCCCTCGAATACTTTCTTCCTTAATGATGACAACGTCTCCACGTTCGATCCGTCCTTGACTGATTAGGATGATGCCGCTGAGGAAATCACCCGCCCAATACTCCTTCGTAGCAAACACAAAAAGGGCTAGGAATCCAAGCACGCTGGTCGTTTGAAGCCAGTCTTCGAAGCCCCAGATATTTATGAGAAGAACGGCGGCTATGCAGAAAATGATTGCGCATACGACGAGTTCGAGTGTGCGCGAGGTATGGGTTTCGGTCGTACGAGTTACCTCCTCAATGGTGCGCGTCTTACCATATTTTCGCAGAATTACTGCTTCGACGAAATGAATCAGAAGATAGCTCGCAAGGATGACGAGGAAAGTTTGGCTGAAGGATACTGCCAATCGGAATTCGAATACGACCGCTACGAGATAAGTAGCGAAAAGTAGGAAGTTTCCGCAATGGAGAATGCGTAGGCGTACTCGACTACGGTTCTCGTCCTTAATGCCTCCGTAGTGATTGGCGAATTTTTTGGAAAAAAGAAGTATAAATAAATTGACGCCCAGTGTGAAATAATCAATTGGCCCAAGTATACTCAGGTGCTCCGTAACTATTTTTCCGATTTCATCCATCTCTTCAGCCTATTCCCATTCTTTCAGGTTCGTCACTTCTTTTTTCTCGATCGCAATAAGAAGAAGATTGGGTTGGGTCATGGGTTTTCCGAAAAGAACGCCTATTGCAAGACCGGGGAGATGGAGAGGGTCTTTGATTTATTTAAGGCTTGAAAGATAGGCAATGAGGTCGCGCATTTCCACCTTGGTGAGAATGGCTCCCGTCGGTGGCATGGGCGAGGTAAGAACCTCTTCCGCAATCAGGGCACGGTCGATCGTTGATTCCTTCCCGTCGGGAGACTGGAAGTAATAGCTCTTTGGGGTTGCTTTCGCTATTGAGCCAGAAACCGTGGATCCGTCCTTGAGGGTCGCCACGAGTAGCCCATACCCTTCGGCGAGCTCGGCTTGCGGGTTGACTAGGGACTCGAGGATTTTATCAGTAGATAGGCGAGACGCGACCTTAGACAGGTCCGGACCGAGTACGCCACCGGTAGATCCGATCTTGTGGCACCGTATGCATTGAGCGGCCGGGTGTCCCATTGTGAGCTCCTTACCCTTGAGGGCGTCTCCGCCTTGCAATGTTGGATGGAAGGACCCCATTGGACCACGGGTGGCAAGTCTGTCGTCCAATGCTTTAGCCTTGGCTTTGGAGACTGTCCCCTTGGCAGTTCTGGCTACTTCCAGAAGATCAAGCTCGAGTTCGGGATCAACCTCGGCAAACTGTTTGGCTAACAAAGCGTCAGCCTTTTTGTCATCGGACTGAGCGAGGTTTCCAAGAGCGGATCTTTTTTCAGTCAAGGTGCCTGATTCCAAGGCCTTGGCAAAGACCTCCACCCCAGAGAGTCCAGCAGCCCAGGCCCGTTTTTGCCCAGCGGCCCGAAGTCGGGCATCCTTGGACTCGAGAGCTAATTCGACGAATTTGCCTAATGCTGGGTCGCTCAGTTCCGCCATGGTACCAAGCAGCTGAGCTTGCAGGTATGGGGTGGCTCGTTCCGATTCATAAGCGGCATGAACCAAAGGAAGAAGATCGAAAACCTTTAGCTTTTCAATGGCCTTGGAAAGCACGGTGAGAATCTTCGCGGATGCATTCTTAACCAAGTCATCCGCGACCATGGCCAAAGCTTTGGCGGCTGGCTTGGGTTCGCGTGCAGGGTATTCCCGATAGCGTCCTTCGACCGCATCCAGGACTGGAGGTTGTGCCCAAAGGGCGAGGCAGGCGAGGGCGGTGGTCCGCATGTTTTCGGGAGAGGATGGGTTGGCAGCGTAGCGGGCCAACCGTTTAGCGTCGGATGGTCGGCCCACCCGGAAGTTCGCATTGATCGCTCGTCTGAGGAGTGGTTCGCCCTCGAGATCGGGTCGGTCAAGAATTTTGGCCAGAGCGGGCAGGGCCTCGGGAATGGAAAAGTCGTCGTGGATTGCCCGGGCCGTTTCCGTGACCAAGTAAAGGTCTCCGTCCTTGAGGAAGGAAGAGATCTCGGGGTGGGCGTGCCTGCGTAGGGCAAGGATGGCAGCAAGGCGGACCGAGGAATGAGGAGAGCTTATTGTCTCAAGGAGGACCTTTGGGTCGGCTTTGGTGGAACCGACCAAACCCATGACCGCAGCATGGCGCAGGAAGGCATCCACATCATCGTTATCCTCGACCAGTTCCAGAAGGGGCGCAATGGCTTTGGAGTCCTTGAGTTTGCCGAGGGCGATAGCCGAGTGAAAGCGCACTCTCAAGGATGAATCCTTGAGCAAACCGATCAAAGCAGCAAGGGCAGGGGAGTGGGACGATTCGCCGAGAACCTTGGCCGCCTGGGCACGAACTTCGGCATCCTTATCGGCAAGGAGTTCGAGAAGGGGGTGAACGGCATCGGGGCCCTTCGCTTTGCCATCGGGCCAACCTCTTGCCAGCTGTCCAATTCCCCAGATTGCATGCAGGCGTGCCAATTGGTTTACATTCTTCCGGGCCACCGCGAGTAGGGCCTTTCGGCCGCTTTCCCTGCGCCGGACCAATTCGAACTGTGCGGCCTTGCGAACCCTCAAGTCAGGTTCCGAGAGGCAGGTAATGAGAAAGGGTTCCGTTTTTGCGCTCATGCCTTCCGACAAGAGCTTCTTCGTTCTTTTGCGGGCGGGATTTTCCCTTCCTTCCGGCGAATCGATCTTCCAGACTCTTCCCCGTTCACTGGGGCCGTTCATCCAATCCGTTACGTAGAGAGCGCCGCCGGGCCCGAAGGTGACACCCGTGCTGCTTCCTCCTGAAGGGATGGTCTGCTCACCATACATCTCGAAGGCGGCTCCTTTGGGGCGGACCTTGAACGCGGTCATTTTTCTACCTTGGGCGAGGAAAAAGAAATTGCGGAATTGATCGCTCAGGGCGGTACCCGGATTATAGGCGAAACCGCAGGGACCGTTGGAATAATTGGCCAAGGGTGGCACGATAAAGGCCGCTTGCCCGGGAAACCTAGGGCGGAAGAACCCTTCCTTCATCCAGACGTTGTAGGGCTTCTCACCCGATACCTTGGCAAAATCCTGATAGCCATGCCATTGCCAATGGAGGCGCCAAGCGGTCATGCCCCCTTCGACGATATAGATGAAGCGCTCCCGTTCCCCTGGGTAGTCGCCGTCGTTGTCCACACTGAAAAGGTTGCCGAATTCGTCGAAGACCGGTTCCTGTCCGTTGCGTACTCCCAAGGCGAAGACCTCCAGGCCAGACCCATCGGGTTCACATCGCATGATGGCCCCACGATCAGGATAAAAGAAGTGCTCACCATTCTTGCCCGTGGCATTGATGCCCTTGTCCGCGACCGACCAATAGATGCGTCCATCGGGCCCCATGGTCAACCCCGAGACATTATGCCCCCCTTGCCCTATGTGTATGGTGTAACCTCGACTTATAAGCGTTCTCTTGTCGGGTGTTCCATCGTTGTTGGAATCTTCGTACTTCCAGATGTCCGGCTCCACGGCAGCATATGCCGCTCCCTCGGCCCATAGCACGCCCGCCGCAATGCCAGTGACGGGAGAAGTCAAGTCCTTGTCGATCACGACCGACTTGTCGGCCTTGCCGTCGCCATCTGTATCCTCGACGCGAAGAATCTCCTCTGTCTGCACGGCGAGATCGCGCCAGTCCCGTTTGCCGTCGGCATTGCGGTCAGGGGGCGAATAATGACGGACGTCGGGAAAGGTGTTGAGGCCCATGGCCTTTTGATAAAACGCGAGCTTGTCCTCCAAACTCCGGATGGAGAGGTCGTGCTTCACCCAAGCCCGGTGGTTACGCAGGTCGAGGCTGGAAATCTTGCGGCGACGGACACGAGTTACGTAGGCCCTGCCTTGCTCATCGAAACTGATGGCCACCGGACTGGCCACGAGCGGATTCTCCGCCCAGACGGAAACCTCAAGGCCACTGGAATCCTTGGTGACAACTGCGACCTTCACCAATTTTCTGGAAACCGTAAGACCCTGAATTCGGAAGGTGTGCAAGTTCACCCAATTGTTCTCGTTGTTTCCTTGGGAAACGAAGCGAAGGAAGTGCCCGGAAGCATTGGGAGCTGGAAATTTCTTGATGCCGTCCCCTTCCCCATGGCTCTTTCCGGAAAACACCTTTATCCATTTCTTGCCGTCGACTGAGGTTTCCAAACTGAACTCGTAACGCCGATTGCCTCTGGAGAAGCCTGCCTCGAACTCGGAAAAGGAAAACGATTTGTTCAACTCCAACAGCAACCGTTGTCCCTTGCCTTCGGCCGACCATCGCGTGCCTTGGTTAGTGTCGATGGCATGGGCGGGGCCGTTGCCATCTTGGGCACTGGATGCGCTGACCTTGGTTACTTCGGTTGCGGAAAGCGTTACTTTTAAAAAGTATGCCAACGAGAAGATGACAAACAACGGAGGTTTCATTTTTTCGGTAAAGCCTTGGGAGGTCTCGGCATCGGAGCATTGGTTTCCTTGAGCCACTGAGTGAGATCTCGGTTGAGTCGAGTCGCAATCTTCGGACGCATTACGACGAGATTGTTTTTTTCGCTTAGGTCCTTGGACATATCGTACAATTCGAGCGAATCGTCGTCATAATTGCGAATCAGTTTCCAGTTGTCCGACCGAACGGCACCCGCCAGACGATTGTCCATGTGCCAAGCATAGTTGGGGAAATGAAAGTAAATCTCTTCGCGTTGAAGTTTTCCAGTTTGCCGCAAAAGAGGAAGAATGCTTTCCCCATCGATCGGTTTCTTGCCGAGCTTCAAACCAGCAACCTCCAGAAAAGTAGGATAGAAATCCATGCTGATGACCGGAGTGGAGGATGTGGTGCCCGCTTTCACCTTGCCGGGCCAACGAACAATCAAAGGCACATGAATGCCTCCCTCGTAGAGGTGTCCCTTGGATTTTCGCAGGGGCCGGCAGTCGGATACCCCGGCGAAGCCGCCGTTGTCGCTGGTGAAAATGACCAAGGTGTCATCCGTCAAGTTCATTTCGTCGAGAGCCTCAAGCAATCGCCCGATGGCCAAGTCCATCGCCTCGATCATGGCGCCGTAGCGGGTATCGTTCAGGCCGGGTCCCTTGCGATCGGCATATTTCTGGAGCAAGGGCTCGGGCGCCTGCATGGGCCAATGCACGGTGTAGAACCACAAGTGAGTCATCCAAGGCTTCCCCTTGTTTGCCTTGATGAACCGAATGGATTCATCGACCAGTCGATCGGGCAGGTATTCACCATCGGGTCCATCAGGCAGTTCGCCGTTTCGATAAGGCGAGAAGAAGCTAGGAGGTCCGCCGTAGGAAGTGCCGCCCACGTTCAGGTCAAACCCCTGTCCTACCGGGGAAACCTCGTTCGCCACCTTGCCGCCTCGTCCCACCCCGGGAGCGATGTGCCACTTGCCGAGGAAGGCGCTGGCGTAACCGCCTTCCTTCATTCTTTCTGCAATGGTAACGTATTCCGTGTCCAGCTGGGGGGTAAGCTTGGCCGGTTGGGGACGTCCGTCCTTGGGAAAGAAGAGTCCCGGCAGGTGGGTGGTCAAACCGATTCGGGCAGGAGCCTGCCCGGTAAGCACTGCGCAGCGGGTGGGCGAGCAAACGGGAGCGGCCGCGTAGGCATCGGTGAAACGCATGCCCTGCTTTGCCAGTTGGTCGAGGTTGGGAGTTTCGACTAGGGGGTTTCCCTGGCAGGCCAAGTCCATCCAGCCGAGGTCGTCGGCCATTATGAACAGGATATTTGGACTCTTTGCCCCTATTGGGGAGATGACGGCTGCAATCGCAAAGGATAAGCGCGCCATAGGTGAAGCTTTCATCAGGGCGTGATGAAAACTTTAAGTGGCGGTCAGTTTTTCCAAGGCTTGAAAGCTCCGGGAAATCATCTCTCGAGGGTCTTCGAGGAGATCAGCAGAGGCGAGCGCGTTGTCCAGAAGTTGGTGGGCTACGAGAGATGCCGTGTCGGCGTTTGTGTCTCGAAGCTCCGAAAGTCCGCGAATGATGGGATGGCGAAGATTGATTTGTAGCTTTACGGTAGGGGCGGGTAGGTTGGAATCGTCGCCCTGCATCATCTTCATCATACGGCGGGCGGAGGGTCCTCCCATTGCGTCCCCGCCAACTACGCAAACCGGGCTGTCGATAAGGCGTTCACCTTCCTCCACGTCCGAGACGCGATCACCAAGCGATTCCTTCAACCACTTGCAGAGGGACTTGGTATCCTTTTTGTTCAATCGTTTTCCCTCGGGTTCATCATCTAGCTTTTCAAGCTTCAGGTCTTCGGAATCTCCGGAAACGAGCTTTTTCCCATCGAACTCTCCTAGAGTCTGCATGACATATTCGTCGACCGGTTCGGTGAGAATGATGACTTCAAGATTCCTAGCAGTTAACGCTTCGAGGTAAGGACCGGCTTCGATGGCCTCACGATTGCGGCCAAAGAGGTATATGATTTCCTTTTGTTCGCCCGTCATTCGGGAAGCATACTCCTCAAGACCCGTTAATGTTCCTGAGTCGAGGCCGGATGACTCAAATCGCAAAAGCTTTGCAAGGTTTTCTTTATGCGTGAAATCGGTTGCTGCCCCTTCCTTAATGAGTATCCCGAATTCTTTCCAGAATTCTAAATAAGCCTCTGGTTCTTTCTTGGCCTGTTCGGCAAGAAAACGAAGAAAGCGTTTGGTCAGTACTTGGTTCAGTTTTCGCAAGAGTTCGCTGTCCTGCATGGTTTCCCGAGAGACGTTTAGCGGCAGGTCGGTACTGTCGACCACGCCCCTGAGAAAGCGAAGCCATTCCGGAAAGAGTACCTTGGGTTCGGGATCGATCAAAACTTTCCGGCAATGAAGAGCGACCTTTACCTCGCTTCGCCACATGCCGAGCTTCTCCATATTGCGTTTAGGGACAAAAAGCAGAGCGTTTATTTCGAGGGGGGCGTCGGTGCTGAAGTGCAGACGAAGGAGAGGAGCTTCATAATCATTTGCCTGAAATTTGTAAAATTCTTCGTATTCCTCGTCCTTGATTTCGTTTTTTGAACGAAGCCATAAGGCATCGACGGTATTGACCTTGTCGCCGTTAACCGAGATTGGAAACTGCACGAAAGCCGAGTACTTTTTGATAATTTCCTTAACTCGATCGGCTTTGGCGAAATCCTTGTGTTCGTCCTTCAGTTTGACGACGACCTTGGCGCCGCGTCGTTGGCCGTCCACGGGGTCGATGGTGTAGGATCCTGAGCCATCACTTTCCCAATGTTGACCTTCGGCGTCGGGTTCCCATGAGCGGGAGTATACCTTTACGTTGTCGGCTACCATGAATACGCTGTAGAAACCCACCCCGAACTTCCCGATCAAAGATTCGTTCTTTTCGCCATCGCCCTTTAGTGCTTCGAGGAAATCCTTGGAACCCGAGTGAGCGATGGTTCCCAGATTCTCGGTCAACTCTTCAGCAGTCATCCCAAGGCCAAAGTCCTGAATCGTAATGATCCCTGCTTCGTCATCTGTCGTGACGTTGATTTCCAATTCCAAATGGTCGTCGAAGATCTTCTTCTCGGTGATTTGGGTTCGACGCAGTTTCTCTAAAGCATCCGATGCGTTGGAAACTAGTTCACGAATGAAAATTTCCTTATCTTTGTAGAGAGAGTTGACTACTATGTCGAGGACCTGATTGACCTCCGCTTGGAACTGATGTGTGGCAGTTTTTTTACTCATTTTTTTATAGGGAACGTTAGGAGAGCAATGGAAAGTAAGACGTAACAATAGTGTGGCAAGCCGGAATCTGCGAGAGCATCGCCAGTTATAGGGGGCGACGGGGAGGTTGTCGTAAGTTTTCTTAAAGATCGTACTTGCGTCGGAAAAAATCGTAGGACTCGTTTATTTCCTTGGCTTTGCGTTCCGCCACCTCTCGAATCTCATCTCCCATGCGGCTCACTTTGTCAGGGTGGTACTGGGCGATCAGGGTGCGGTAGGCGCTTTTTACATCATCCATGTCGTAGGGATCGACAAGTCCCAAGACGCTTGCGAAATTATCTTCCTGTGGGTCCGATGATTTTTCAGGTTCATCGATTTCCTCTTCCATATCCTCGTCATCGAATTTTTGAGAATGTTCGGGTTCTGCAATACCTTTATCCTCAGCTCTGGTTTCTTCTTTTAAATCGGGCCGAAAGAAAATGTCGAATTTCCACAATATCCACCACATGCTAATCATTAGTGCCAACCAGATGAGGTTGTGCGTAAATCCGAGAATGTCATTTTGTTGTCCTCCGCTTGCGAACAATTGCCAGAATATCGCTCGGTCTTGGAGATATTCCCATTGCTCGTAAACCCCGCGAATCGCCTTGCCCGCAAAAGTCGCGAAGAGCACGGCGAATGCGAAACTAGACAGCCCGCCTTCGAGAATGCTGTTCGCAGGAATCCGCATCATATTGTCTATTGCGGAAGGTCGTCAAACCGACCGCTGCACATTTTTTGGTACAGGAAGTAAATACATCCTCCTAATACAACGACTATCCATTTACCTAGGCGTTTCATTTTTGAAAAATTAATATTCGTGAATTTGCCTTTTCGCAAAGTGTAAATGGTGGTAGGGGTCGGATTCGAACCGACGAACGCACGAAGCGGGCGGATTTACAGTCCGCATCCTTTAGCCACTTGGATACCCTACCATGCCCAAAAACGCGATTTGCAACATGTCAATAAGTACACGGATGGCAAGTGGATTCTTGGCGAGTTTGAGAATCCGGCTGTTTCCGTTGTTGCCCTATGCGGGCTCCCGCTTTTTTTTAAAAATGTAAAATGAGTAGCGAGAAAACCGAGAAAATAGTGGTAGGATTGACGGGCGGAATCGCTTGCGGTAAGTCCGTAGCCTTGGATTTCTTTCGGGAGGCTGGGCTGGGCATCGTTTCTACCGATGTCATTACTCACCGTTTGCTCAGCGAAGACGAGGGGGTGAAGAGTGCATTGCGAAAGGAGTTTGGTGAACGGGTTTTTTCTGTTGAGGGAACTGTTGACAAACGGCACCTTGGGCATCTAATATTCTCCAATCCTTTAAAACGAAGGTGGCTTGAGGAACTTCTTCACCCTCCAATCCGCACCGAGTGGTTCCACGCGGTTACCAATTGTGAAGAAAATCTCGTAGCTGTTGAGTTGCCTCTTCTGTTCGAGAATTCCCTTGAGTCCGAATTCGACTTTGTCGTCTCTATTTTCTCCAATCCTAAAACTCAAATGCATCGCTTGTTGGAACGAGGTCTAGATCAGTCCGAGGCACTAAACCGTCTCGATGCTCAATTACCGACCGGGCTGAAAGCTTGTCGGGCCGACTTTGTTTTGTTAGGCGATGGCGAAACCTCCTACTTGGGCAAGCAGGTCGAGCGGTTGTGTCGCCATTTTGTTTTTCCCGACCTCGCTAGTTCTAGCTCTTCCCAATAGTATATCCAAGCATGCCATGGCGCTTACACGATCAAAAAAATCTCGCGGAGACGCAAAGGATGCCGAGGTGTCCTCCGTCGATGACGTGAATGAAAAAAGTCCGAGCGTTTCTGTTGAAACCGATGCTGATAGTTCAAGGAGAAAAACTTCCCGGGAGAAGCCAAAAACTGCTGCCCAAAGCGTTTCCGGCTCGGAGAAAGATTCATCTCAAGGAAAAGATTCTCAGCAGGTTTTCTTCAGTACCGACGGTTCCGAGCCAACTGAAGGCAAGGGACCTCCGCCGGCGAATGAAGAATCGGACGAAGGAAAGAACTCTTCGGCTGAGGATGGTCAAAAAGATCAGAACCGTCAGGGGCATCGCAAACAGCGTCAACAAAATTGGCAGAACAAGAAAAGAGGCGGTGGCGGTAAGGGTAAGCAGCAGCATAACCAGAATCAGAAGCAAAGACATAAGTCCAAAAGAAGTCGGCGGACTTCTCTTTCCGATCCGGAAGATCGTCACCCTTTGGAAATCGGTACCTTGCAAGAGTGTGAAGCGCTGGCAAATTTCGATGCAATCCAAGTCTTGGCCGAAGAATGCATCGGTGGCGAGGGCGAAGCTCTTGATTTCAATTCCCTATATGGCTTAGACCTCGTAGAGCTTAAGGAAAAGGCTTCTGCATTATTGCCTGAGCTCGATTTTCCTTCCGCACCTGTTCGAGAGGAGATTTTTGACCTCCTTTTCCAGAATCGATTTGAAGCAAAGATTCCAGTCAAGACCTGTGGAATCTTGGAGGTCCTGGAAGAAGGTTACGGTTTGCTTCTGCAGGCTAAGGATAATTACAGAATCAAATCTCAGAGTGCCTATGTTCCGAAGGCAGTGGTTAAACGTTTTGGACTCCAAACGGGACACTTTGTGGAAGGTTTTTTGAGACCTAAAATGGAAGGGGCAACCTGTCCTTTGTTGATCCGGGTTGAAACTGTAATGGGAAAACCGCCGGAAGAAGCCGCTAAGGTAATACCGTTCACGGAGCTTACTCCTTACTATCCCTTGGAGCGAATTTTTCTTGAGACGGGCCCGGATGTCGAATGGGACAATGTCTCCATGCGAGTGGTCGACTTGGTTTCTCCCATTGGATTTGGTCAACGCGGTCTTATCGTGGCTCCCCCTCGAACGGGTAAAACTGTCCTCCAGCAATGCATGGCTCGCGCCATAAGGACTAACAATCCTGATGCTCATCTAATTATCCTGTTGGTCGACGAGCGACCCGAGGAGGTCACTGACTTCCGCCGTCAAGTTTCCGATGCAGAGGTAATCGCTTCCACTTTCGACGAAAACGCAGAAAGCCATGTGCACGCCGCTGAAATCGTCATAGAGAAGGCTCGACGTATGGTGGAAGTGGGGAAGGAGGTGGTGATCTTGTTGGATTCCATTACCCGACTCGCTCGGGCTTACAATACGACTATGCCGAACAGCGGCAAAATTCTCAGTGGAGGTGTGGAGGCATCGGCTCTTCAACGACCAAAGCGTTTCTTCGGTTCTGCCCGAAACATCGAGGGAGGGGGAAGCCTGACGATTCTCGGTACCGCCTTGATCGATACCGGAAGCAAGATGGATGAGGTTATCTTCGAGGAATTCAAGGGTACTGGAAATATGGAGCTTCATTTGGATCGAGAACTTGTCAGCAAGCGCATTTTTCCCGCCTTGGATTTTGAGAAAAGCGGAACCAGGAAAGAGGAACTCTTGTATCATCCCGACGAACTGGGAAAAATTTACGCTCTTCGACGTTCCCTCAAAGGCGTGCCTCCCGTCGATGCAATGGAGATGTTCATTCAGCGTGTGAAGAAAACCAAAAACAATCCCGAATTTCTCATGGGCTTGGGGCGTTGATATGTTTCCTTGCGGGTTCTTGTTATCTGGTAAGGACTCTGTTTTTCTTTCGGTTGCCTTTTTTCAAGAGGTTTCCCTATCTTAACGGAGTTTTTTTAGCTCCGTGAACCAGACCGACGAATACTTACTGCAAGCCTTCGAACAAAATAACGAAGGTTTTGGCCAAATTGTGGCTTCCGTTCGTGCAGAATTGGAGGCGGGTCCAACAGATGAACTGGAAGTGCCCGCAGACCCGGATCTGGCGTTCATGGATAAGCTTCTCGAGACCATTGATTTTTCATCTCAGGTATTTGTTGATTTCCTTGCTTCGGAATTGAACATGGAAACGGTTGATCTTTCCTTGGTCAATCCAAGCAGTGAAACTGTTGCAGCCGTTCCAGTCGAGGTTGCTCGTCAATATGAAGTTTTCCCTTTGGAGCTTAACGGAACCGAGATCGATCTCGCTCTTGCTAATCCGGTGGATCAGGACGCATTCGATAATCTCACGCATGTTCTCGGAAAAACCATTAATCCTAAGATTGCCTATCGAGGGGATGTTCTAAAATCCATCGATGAGGCTTACGGAGTGGCGGATGAACAAAAAATGTCCGATTTCTTCAGTGATATTTCGGAAGAGGATCTCGAAATAGGCGATGGCAAGCACACTGAAACGGTTAGCGAGGAAGACGCTCCCATCATCAAGTATGTTCATTCCCTCATTAAGGATGCTTTGGAGATGCGGGCTTCGGACATCCATATGGAGCCTCTGGAGAAAAAGTTTCGTATAAGATTTCGTATTGACGGTAAATTACGAGAGCAACCTGACCCACCGAAACGTTTACAACCTTCGATAATTTCTCGTACAAAGTTAATGGCCAACGTTAGTTTGGCTGAGAAGCGCGTACCGCTTGACGGGAGGATTACCGTCAAGGCTGGAGAAAAGGTGATTGATCTCAGAGTATCGACCTTGCCGACTTCTTATGGAGAAAGCATTGTTATGCGAATTCTTGACAAGGAAAGTCTTCGTCTTGGTTTGCCTCAGTTGGGCTTTTTTACGGACGATCAAGAGTCTTTCGAGGGAGTTATCGGCATGCCGGACGGTATCTTTCTTGTAACCGGGCCAACGGGTTCGGGTAAGTCGACCACCCTTTATTCCGCACTCAACGTTATCAATACACCCGATCGTAAGATCATCACCGTCGAGGACCCCGTCGAATATGAACTTGCAGGAATCAATCAAGTGCAGGTGCGAGCAGAGGTGGGGATGACTTTTACTGCTGCTTTGCGAGCCATGTTGCGGCAAGCTCCAAATATCGTCATGGTGGGAGAAATTCGTGATCTTGAAACTGCCGAGATTGCGATTAACGCTTCTCTTACGGGTCACATGGTGTTCAGCACTCTGCACACTAACGATGCTCCAAGCGCGGTTTCCAGATTGATCGACATGGGGGTCAAACCTTTCCTTGTTTCTGCTTCCTTGAGAGCGGCATTGGCTCAGCGCTTGGTTCGTGCCATCTGTCAAGGTTGCAAGCAACCCTATGATCCCACCGCCAACGAATTGCAAATTCTCGGACTCGACGAAAAGCAGGCTCAGGAAGCCTCATTCATGATGGGGGCAGGTTGCGACAATTGCGGAGGTACTGGTTATCGTGGGCGAAAGGGAGTTTTCGAGATTTTTATCGTGGACGAGGAAATCGAGGCAATGATTTACAATAACGTGAGCTTGGTCGAGTTGCGCCACAAAGCTCGTCAGATGGGAATGCGCTCGATGCGCGCCGACGGATTTCGGAAAGTGCTTGCAGGCATTACCACTCTTGACGAGGTACTTATGAGTACCACTTCTGAGGAGTAGAAAGGCGAAGATGTACATCGATCATAACTCCACTATTCGTGAAATCTTCTCGCAAGTCGAAGGAGTTTCTCAACATGGATTGGACGAATTGTTCGATGAGAATGTTCGAGATGGAAAAAAATCCTATGCCGAAGGAATTGTTCGCGCCGGAATCGCTTCTCGAGCTGATGTATTTAGCTTGGTCGGAGAATATCTTGGTTGTGAGGTGCAGGTGGGGGTCGTGGATGAAGTCGAGGGGGAGGTTCTGGCTTTGGTTAAGAGCGACATAGCCAATCAATATGCAGTATTCCCTTTGTACCTGTCCGAAGACGGACTGCATCTCTTGGCCGCTGATCCTTTCAACTCCTCCATTATAGATGATCTTACTTTTTCCCTGAACTTGGACATTCGTCTTATCGTATGTGATCCCGAGGAGATTGATCGGCTTATCGAACAGCATTACGGTAAGGATGAGTCGACTCTCGCCGACCTTTTGGGCGAGATCAGTTCGGAAGGTTTCGAAAACTTGGACGAAGCGAAGGAGAGCGAACTCATTGATGCCGCTAATGAAACTCCCGTCATCCGGTTCGTAAATCTTGTTCTTCAGCAAGCTGTTCGTGCTCAAGCTTCAGATATTCACTTTGAGCCCTTTGAAGAAGAGTTTCGCATTCGCTATCGCGTCGACGGAGCTCTTTATGAGATGTCGCCTCCGCCTAAAAGCTTGGCGCTTCCTGTTATCTCTCGAGTGAAGGTCATTTCCGAGCTGAATATTGCCGAGCATCGTATACCTCAAGATGGTCGCATAAAAATGACTATTGCGGGTCGCCCCGTAGATCTTCGGGTTTCAACCCTACCTACGCAGTTCGGGGAAAGCGTTGTGCTTCGTGTCTTGGATCAATCGGCTGTGAACCTAGATCTGGATAATCTTGGATTACCGGAAAACATAAAAGAAGGAATACGAGCAGCTGTCAGACGTCCTAACGGAATTTTTATTGTAACCGGTCCCACCGGTTCAGGTAAGACAACCACTTTGTATAGTGCCTTGCGCGAGATTAATGTGATTGATACCAAAATCTTGACCGCCGAAGATCCCGTGGAATACGAGATCGAGGGGATCATGCAGGTGCCGGTCAATCATAAGGTCGGTCTAGATTTTGCCCGAGCGCTTCGTGCTTTCCTTCGTCAAGACCCGGATAAGATTATGGTCGGGGAAATTCGTGACATTGAGACCGCGCGTATCGCCGTACAAGCCTCTCTTACTGGGCATGTTGTTCTCAGTACCTTGCACACCAACGATGCTCCCGGCGCTATTACTCGTCTTATCGATATGGGACTCGAACCGTTTCTGCTTTCTGCTTCAATCGAGTTTGTGCTTGGCCAGCGTCTGGTTCGGAAAATTTGCAAGGAGTGCAAACAAGAATACAAACCAAAGCGCGACATCCTGGAAGATCTTGGACTTAATCCGCAAGAACTCGGTGATCGCAAATTTTACTTTGGTGGTGGATGCCCCGAGTGTAACAAAACGGGATACCGTGGACGTTCCGGTCTCTTTGAGATGATATCCATTACGGACAGCTTTCGTGAACTTATTAATAGCGGGGCAGCTACGCTTGTTCTTCGGCAAAAAGCCATTGAACAAGGAATGCGTACTCTTCGCGAAGATGGCCTTCGCTCAATCTTGGATGGTGAAACTACTATCGAGGAAGTCTTGAAATATACCTAGAAATCTCCAATATCTTAAATTATGGCAGTTTTTAATTATGTAGCAGTCGATCAAAACGGCTCTCCTTCCAACGGTAGCGTAGAGGCGGAGTCACAAGAACAGGCCTTGGCCCTTTTGGGGCAGAGTGGGCTAATGGTTTCTGAAATCACCCCGGCACAGGAAGCCCCATCAGCAGGCAAGGCCAAGAAAAAAAAGAAAGGAAAGAAAGGGCTCAATATCGAAATCGGCGGCGGGCCCAATAGCGAGGATATCTCGATTTTTACCCGCCAAATGGCGACTCTGGTTCAGGCAGGTTTACCCCTTCTTCGAAGCCTCGAAGTCATGACCAAGCAGCAGGAGAAAAAACCGAAGTTCAAGGAAATGCTAGAGAAAATTTCCGAGAAAGTGTCGTCCGGTGGAAACCTTTCCGATGGGCTGGCTACGTACCCAAAGACTTTTGATAACTTATACGTCAACATGGTTAGGGCAGGGGA
>CALBIN010000542.1 GCA_937893275.1 uncultured Opitutia bacterium
TCAGCCACAGCGTCCATGCTTCAGATAGCATTGCCATCAATACTTGGAATCATGTCGTAGGCGTACGAGATGGCACTACCATCCGTATTTACGTCAACGGGTTGCAGAAAGGTGTAGAGACCGATGTTTCCGGAGCCGTCAACAACGTGGGACGCGATCTTCATTTCGGTTACTTTCAGTTCAAGCCGAGCCTCAGTACTCACGCCACTTTGGATGAAATGAGAGCCTCCTCCGTGGCCCGATCCGCCGACTGGGTTTGGGCAACCCATCGATCTATGGCAGAAAATGACAAGTTCACGACTTACCGCCCGTCGACGTCGGATGGAGAAGAATCGGTGGCCTCCTTTAAGTCCTTCACCAAGCACTGGGCTTATGACGTTCCGAAACGGCCCAGCTTGCCCCAGGTAAAAGACATCGACTGGTGCCAACAACCGATAGACAACTTTGTCTTGAGTCATCTGGAAGGGCGAAACATGGGGCCAAACCCGCCCGCAACGCCAGCCGCATGGTTGCGTCGCGTTACTTTTGACCTCGTCGGTCTTCCTCCAACCCTCGATGAACTGGACGCTTTTCTGCAGGATTCCTCGCCCGAGGCGAAAAGCAAGGTGGTCGACCGCTTGCTTGGTTCTCGCCACTTCGGCGAACGTTGGGCCAGACACTGGCTCGACCTTGCACGCTATGGAGATTCTACAGGTATTCATGAGGACGTCGTCCGTCCAAGCTGGGCATGGCGCGACTGGGTCGTGCAGGCCTTTAACGACGACATGCCCTTTGATCGTTTCACCATCGAGCAGCTCGCCGGCGACCTTTTGCCGGACGCCACGCTCCGGCAGCGGATCGCTACCGGGTTTCATCGGGCCGCCCCTTTCAATACGGAAGGGGGCACGCCCAAAGAGGCCCGTCGTACCTATCAAGTCCTTGATCGCGTGAACGTGACCGGAACAGTCTGGTTGGGAGCCACTCTCGAATGCGCTCAGTGCCACGATCACAAGTACGATCCTTTCACTCAGGAGGATTACTACCGGCTATTCGCCTATTTTAACAATACCCCTGATGAAATGGGTAAGAGCATTGGAGCGGGTCGAGCGGCCATGGCCGGCCCCACCGTGAAGGTCGGAGGCACCACTACCTTTGTCATGCAGGAAATGGCCAAACCTAGGAATACTCGCGTTTTCGAGCGTGGTAATTACGAGACTCCCGGCAAAAACGTGACCATCGGTCTGCCGCAATCTCTCCATCCCCCCAAAGGTGATCTTCCCTCCAATCGTCTTGGTCTTGCTCGGTGGTTGGTCGATCCTGGCAATCCGTTGACTGCCCGCGTCACAGTGAACCGCTGGTGGTCTGAGTTGTTCGGCATGGGACTGGTGCGAACGGGCAGTGATTTCGGCACGCAGGGGGACACACCGACACACCCCGAACTGCTCGACTGGCTGGCGACCGATTTCATCGATCAAGGTTGGTCCATGAAACGTATCTTGCGAACCATCGCACTTTCCTCCACTTACGGGCAGTCCTCAAACATCCGGTCCGAATCTCTGGAGGTAGACCCGGGCAATCTTTGGCTGTCTCGCGCTCCTCGCCTGCGTCTATCCGCCGAGGCCATTCGCGATAACGCCCTTTCCGTTGCCGGTATCCTTTCCGCGGCGCTTGGTGGACCACCCGCGTACCCTCCACAACCGGAGGGCATCTGGTGGATACGAGACGCTAAATCTCCCGTCTATAAGACTTCCGTAGGAGAGGAGCGATATCGCCGTTCACTCTACACCATTTGGCGTCGCTCTTACCTGCACCCTAGCTTGGCAAACTTCGACGCTCCCGATCGAATCACCTGCGCAGTCCAGCGAGATCGTACCAATACGCCCCTGCAAGCCCTTACCCTACTCAACGACCCCATCTACCTGGAAGCCGCCTTTGGGCTTGCCCGACGATTGGCGAGTGAACCGGCCATTGTCGCGACCGAGCAACGAATGATTCGAGGTTTTCGACTGGCCACTTCTCGTATACCCACGAATGAAGAAAGTGAACTTCTCCTGCGCTTGTTTCGGAGTCGACTTGATCGTTTCAAGGCGGATTCCGATTCTGCTTACAAGTTAATCGAGTCGACAAGGGGAGGACTGGCGGCGGGCATATCCCCCATCGATTCTTCCGCCGCCGCCGAGTTGGCCGCCTGGTTTCATGTCGCCAACGTTTTACTCAATCTCGACGAGACCATTACCAAGGGATGAAGAAATACCTCGAACCTGTTGTGACTGCTACATCAAGCTTTTCACGGCGTGCCGCCCTTTCGGGCATGGGCATCGGCCTTGGCTCAATCGCCCTGAACGCCTTGTCCGCCCGCCGCGCAATAGGTTCACCCGCTTCATCGACGAATGTCCTAGCTCCAAAGCCCCCTCACTTTGCCCCACGAGCCAAGAACGTTATTCTTCTATTCGCGAGTGGGGGAGTCTCTCATCTGGAACTGTTCGACCCCAAGCCCGAACTTGTGAAGAACAACGGCAAGATGGTTCCCGACGAACTAATCAAGGGACAGCGTTTCTCCTTCATCAACCCCAAGTCCAAGCTCCTCGGTTCGCCCTACAGTTTCAGCAAGCACGGTGACTGCGGCATGGAATTCGGAGAACTTCTTCCAAATCTCGCTCGACTTGCCGACCGGACGACTCTTGTGCGCAGCGTCCGCACGGACAACGTCAACCATACGCCCGCTCAAGTGATGATGGCCACGGGCGTGGAACGCCCGGGCAGACCTTCTATGGGCGCTTGGGTGACCTACGGTCTTGGGTCCATGAACTCCGACCTGCCCGCCTTCGTCGACATGTACAGCGGGAAGTCTCAGAGCCGCTCTCCCCTGAAACCCTCCGGTTTTCTCCCTTCCGTGCATCAGGCCGTTACCCTGCGGTCTGGCCACGATCCCGTTTACTATCTTTCCGACCCGGATGGTATGAAACGCGACGACCGCGAAGTCACCATCCGGGCGATCAACGACCTCAACCGAAACCGACTCGCAGAGGTGGGGGACCCGGAGATCGCCACCCGTATAGCACAGTACGAAATGGCCTTTCGGATGCAACGGACCGTTCCCGAACTCGTCGATCTCTCAACCGAACCCGCTCATATCTTGAAAGCCTACGGAGTCGAGCCCGGAAAGCCGTCCTTGGCCGGAAACTTGCTTATGTCTCGGCGAATGATCGAACGAGGCGTGCGATTTGTTCAGTTGCGCGACGGCGGGTGGGATCACCATAGTAAAATATTCAAGGAGCTACCCGAGAAGTGCGGTGAACTCGATCAGCCCTTGGCCGCTCTGGTCGAAGACCTCGACGAACGTGGTCTCCTTGACGAAACTCTAATCATCTGGGCTGGCGAATTCGGTCGCACGCCGATGCTCCAAGGGAGCGCCAACAAAGATGCCGCCGGACGCGATCACCACAAGGAGGCATTCACTGTTTGGATGGCCGGTGGTGGTCTAAAACCCGGTCTCACCTATGGTTCCACTGATGAACTCGGTTTCATGGTTACCGAAAACCCCGTTCACGTTCATGATCTGCATGCCACCATTTTGCATCTTCTGGGCCTTGACCATGAACGCCTGGTCTTTCCCCACGGCGGTCTTGATCACCGACTGACGGATGTTCACGGGAAGGTAGTTCGAGGTCTTTTGTCCTAATGGACTGTTCATCTTGCGTTAAGTTTCCGGAGATTTCGGAGTTGCTGTAGTGGTTTCCCGTCAACCTCCCGTTGACGTTCACTCGCGCTTGGTTACAGTCATTTTGACTTTAAGGTCCACAATACATCATGGAAATCATTTTCACTTTAATCATG
>CALBIN010000543.1 GCA_937893275.1 uncultured Opitutia bacterium
GGGTCCATAGGCGGTTGGATTCAGTCACGTCTCCCTTGCCCCCCATGCGAATGCCCGCGAGATGGCTGCCTCGTCCGTATGGAACGATTGCCACGTCGTTCGCCACTATGTGAGAGCCGACCACTACCCAATTGTTTTTCTTCTTGGGATTGAATCCGGATGAAATCCATAGGATTGATCCATCTTTGGCGGAGTGGGCGGTTAGACGTTCCGCTCCCCATACCAAAATAGCTTCCTTGTCCTCATGATTGATGAGGATAGGCGTAGCGTAACTATGGTCACCTTCACGTGGTGTCTCATAATTCCGTTCCACCCTCCAAGCTACCTTCCCGTTGGATTTGTCAAAGGCGATAAGCCATGAGTTTTTTTCCCGCATGAGAGCTACCACGACATGCTCCTCTGTTAGGATGGGCGAAGTCCCGAAGTCCCAGTAGAGTGAGTCCTTTCCGTAGCCCGACAAGTTGGTTTTCCATAGAACCTTTCCGGTGAAGTCCAGACCTGCGAAGTTGCCGCTTTTGAAGAGGCTGAAGATGCTCTCACCGTCCGTCACTACGGACGGGTTGCTGCCCGAGCCATTCCTGTGCTTGCCCTTGCGTTCTTTCCCCAGAGTGGTTTGCCAAAGTTTTTCCCCCTCCCAGTCGTAACCCAGCACGGCGTCCTCGCCATTGACCGGACAGGTAAGTAGAATCCGCTCCCCCCATACCACAGGGGTCGAGCATCCCTTGCCTGGGAGAAGAGATTTCCATATCAGATTCTCCGTGCCGTTCAACTTGGTGGGGTAGGATCCGCCATCGGAGGAACCCGACCCATCGGGCCCACGCCAAGCAGGCCAATGTTTTTCCGGAGCGGCCCATAAGCTGGCGCCGGTAAAGAGAGTAAGGAGAAGAAAGTTTGTCGTATTCATGGTTCTGCAGGGGTGTTGTATATTTACGGAAGTTCTCGCAGCCTCATGCCACGATAATCCATTGGGGCGCCTTCGGATTCGAGCACGAAGTGACCTTCGCTGGGTTTGCACTCGTAGCCCCCGGAAACCTCCTCGCCATTTACCCAAAGTCGAACTTCAGCGTTTTTGGCCTCGATGTAATAATGGTTCCATTCGCCCACTCCATTGGTCAAGCGCTTGGTGGGGAAGCAGCGACTGCTCGTGGGCTTGCCGACTTTGTATTTCGTTCCGTCTTCCGCTTTGTAAGTAATCTCCGGGGTAAAGGCTTTCATCCGGCCAACGCCTACTGGGAATACGTCTCCATGGCTGGTGAACCAGTTCGAGTGCTTGCCCTTGTTCTTGAGGTGATTTGCCTCATAGCCTAGGTCGAGGATCTGTACTTCTATCCCTTGCGGTAATCGCCCGCGTGGCAATTTGTCGAGTACTGAGCGTGGACACCACAGGAACACCCCTGCATTGCCCGCATGTCTGAGGTGTCGCCACTCGAAGGTAACCTCGAAATTCTTGTAGACCTTCACGGAGCGCAAACCGCCGCTTGGCTTTCCCGTGCAGTGAATTGTGCCATCCTTCTTGAATTGAAAGGTGTCCGGGTTGCAATTCACTTGGGCGAAGTCTTTTTCGCCCATGGCTTTCCATCCTTTTGCGGATAAGCGGTCGTTCAGGGCTTTGGGTGTGGTCTTGCTCTCCTCGGCTTGCGCAAACATGGTGAAGAGAAGGCTGATGATAAGTGTGGCTAAGAATTTCATATTGTTAAGGTTTCGGATTGTTTAGATTTTGGCAAGCGCGGGTAGGGTGGCGCGAGTCACTTTTCTCCAGCGACCTTCAATTCTTTTCGTAATTTGCTCAGCTCCTTCTCCAGTCGCTTGGCCGTTCGTGCATACTCCGGTCTGCCGAACACGCTGTTCAGCTCTCGGGGGTCTTTCTTCAGGTCATAGAGTTCCCACTCGTCTATGGGCACGGGATAGCGGATCAATTTGTAGCTTTTCGTGGTTACTCCGTAATGGATGGGCACGCCGTGACCTCCTGCCTCGTAATAGTGGTAGTAGTGAGAGGTTCGCCAGTCCTTGGGCGTGTCTCCTTTTAGAACGGGCACGAGACTGCGTCCTTGCATTTCGCTTGGTACGGCAGCCCCTGCAATTTCCAGAAAGGTTTCCGCGAAATCAACGTTCGACACCATGTCGGTAGATTCGCTGCCGGGTTTGGTTACGCCCGGCCATCTGGCTATCAAGGGTGTTCGCAGGCTTTCGTCGAACATCCATCTTTTGTCGAACCAGCCGTGCTCTCCAAGATAAAAGCCTTGATCCGAACTGTAGACGACCACCGTGTTGTCGGCCAGTCCTTGTTTGTCCAGGTAATCCAGAATCCTTCCCACGTTTTCATCCACGGCTTTTACGCAGCTCAAGTAGTTCTTGATATAACGCTGGTAATGCCATCGCGTTCTTTCCTTTCCCTCGAGCTTGGCGGCGAGAAAGGACTCGTTGCGTGGGCGAAAATACCCGTCGAAGATCTTGAACTGCTCCGGCGTGAACTTGCTCGAGTACTTGAACATCAGGCGAGCGTCTCCCATGTGGTCGGCAATTCCCATCTTGTGCATCGAGGCGGCCTTGCCTCGACCGGCGTAGTCGTCGAAGAAGGTGGATGGCTCCGGAATGTTTACGTCGTCGAGCATGCCCAAATGCCGCAGAGCCGGTTCCCATCTCCCGTGTGGCGCCTTGTGTTGGCACATCAGGAAGAACGGTTTGTCTTTGTCTCTCTTGTCCAGCCAATCGAACGCTCGATCGGTTATCAAATCCGTGGTGTACCCCTCGTGGGTCACTCGTTTGCCATTAGTCATTAGGATCGGGTTGTAGTAGCTTCCTTGGCCTACGAGCACTTCGTGGTGGTCGAATCCCGTGGGGGTCGACTTCAGGTGCCACTTCCCCACGATAGCCGTTTGGTAACCCGCCTTTTGCAGGAGCTTGGGAACGGTTTGCTGAGAACCGTCGAAGACGTCCTTGTTGGTGAGCTGTCCGTTTAGGTGTGAGTATTTGCCGGTTAGGATAACGGCTCGGGACGGTGCGCAAATCGAGTTCGTAACCAGGCAACGCCGAAAGAGCATGCCCTCCTTGGCGATGCGGTCCAGATTAGGCGTCTTGTTCAGCCCATGGCCATAGGCACTCAGTGCCTGAGTGGCATGGTCGTCGGTGAACAGAAAGAGGATGTTTGGCTGCTTCTTAGCGGAAAGAGCCGCACACGCAACCAGTGGGAACAGACCGTAAACGAAGAATCTCATGAGCCTGAAAGTTTTGGCAAGAGCCTTGATGAAAGGCGAGACCGAATCGAGAATCCGTGATTGCCTGCATTTTCTACCTTGCCTGTATAGGAATCGCGCGGAAGTTATGCTAGTCATGAAATTCACAACCTCCCAATTCCTTTGTTTTCTGCTCATTCCGATCTTCTCCTTCGGGGCCAATAAGGTCCTCGACGTCGGTACCAAGCCCGAGAGCGTGTGTCGTGGGTTCGGCGGCAAGCTATATGCCACCATGATCAACGGGGACGAAACCGGAGACGGTGAAATCAAGATGATCGACGGAGACAAGATCACGGTTTTCGCCAAGGGCCTGAACAACCCCAAGGGCATGGCGTTCGTCGGCGGCTTCCTCGTCGCATCGGATGAAACCGTGGTTCGCAAAATCGACAAGAAGGGCAAGGTCACGGTATTGGCGAAAGCCGAGGATTTTCCAAAGGAAGTCACCTTTCTCAACGATGTGGCCCGAAGCCGAGACGGCAAGAGCGTGTACGTCACCGACATGAGTCATCCCAAGTGGATGTTCGATCCGGATGGCGAACGCAAGCTCTGGCCTGTCGACAGTGACAAAGCCGTTCCGCCTATGACCGGCTGCGTCTACAAGGTTACTCTCGACGGCAAGGTCTCCGTAGCCGTCCCTCACGGGGATAAACGCATGCCCGGACCCAACGGGGTCGGCGTCACGGGTTCCAAGGACAAGGAAATTCTCCTCATGGGAGACTTCTTCACCGGAAACGTTCTCGCCTATTCCGACGACAAACTGCGCATCGTGGCCAAGGGTATGCGAGGCGCGGATGCCGTGGAAGCCTTCGGCGACAAGATATACGTTTCCAGTTGGCCGCTCGGCAAAGTTTGGGCCTACGACCGGAAGACCAAGAAAAGCACGGTCCTCAGCGACGAGTTCACCACTGCAGCCGATTTCTATCTCGATCGCAAGGGCAAGCAATTGATCGTGCCCGACATGCTTGCCGGCAAATTGGTCTTCCTTCCCCTCGAGTAAAGTTTTACCACCCTCGTCTTTCTCGGCAAAGGAATGGATTGTTTGAACCCGATGTTCCATCGTTTCATCACCGGAGTAGCTGTTCTCGGCTTATGTCTCTCTCCGACGGTCGGTTTTTCTCTCGCCCTGAAAAAGGGCAAGGCATCCGAGAAGGGTTCAGAGGCCTATCTTCCGCAGGCCGGCGACGTTCTCTTCCAAGCCTTGCCTCGAGGCGTCGATCTGGTCGAGGCCATCGAGGGCGTCACCCGTTCCAACTATTCTCATTGCGGGGTGGTATTGAAGAGTAAGGACGGGAGCTGGAAGGTCTTCGAGTCGATCGGTCTCGTGGGGGCGATTCCCTTGAAGAACTGGGTCTCCCGCGGACGTGGCAAGAAGTTTTCCGCCTTTCGCCTCAAGGAAGAACATGCTTCCGAACTCCCCAAGTTCAAGTCGGCTTTAGCCAAGTACGCCGGTCGCCCCTACGACTTGCGCTACCGCATGGACGATAAGTTCATTTATTGCTCAGAACTCGTCTACAAGGCCTATCGGGACGCCACGGGAAAACCGCTTGGCAAGCTCGCCAAACTCGGCGACTTGAATTGGCGTCCCTACCTCGCGACCATTCGCAAGTACGAGGGCGGAGACCCTCCTCTGGATCGTGAGATGATCACCCCGATCGACCTTTCCAAAGCTCCCCAGTTGCAAAAGGTCTTCGACAACGGAATGGCCGAGGAGCCCTGATCCGCCGGTAACGTCAGTCCAGCAGTTCCACCATGCCCTTGCCCAGTGCGTCGCCGATCAGAAAGTAGCTCTCCGCGTTGCCGAACCAGTGGTGCCCGTGCCCGACGTTCGGCGAATCCTCCTTGGGTCGGGCGAAGTCCGTGGTGCTTACGAATTTCACGTTGCCCTTGAGTTCCTTTCGTTCGGTCGCGGCTTTCTGGGCTTCGCGAATGGCCAGCATGTTGCCTCCCGCTTTCGGTCCGCCGTTGCCCAGTTCACCCACGACCACCGGCAAGTTCGGGTTCTTGAATTCCTTGCGTAGGTCTTGGATTAGGTGCACGAGGTTATCCTCGTACTCGGCCAGCGCATCCTTGTCGAACATGTCGTTCCAGCCCTGAAACCACACGAAGCCTGCCCATTCGGGTTTGCGCCCCTTCAGTTCGGGGAATTCCTTTGCAATTCCCGACAAGGCCTCTTCCACTTCGTCCAGCATTTGCTTGTAGTAGGGGCCCGTTTCACCTCCCGCGGCGGGCGGGCGAAAATCCTTGTACAGGCTCTTGCCGCCCCAGGCCGTCTTGATCAACAGCACCGGCTCCTTGAAGTGGTCGCCCAAAACATGCCCGATCTGCAGTTCGGGCCCGATGTGGTGTCGGCTCTTGTCGCTCCCGTATCCCGTGAACCCGATGCTCACCCCGCCCGCCATCACGCCTTGCTTGTTGCGAAAGCGGATAAAGGCGTCGTCACGCTCCACCCAGTCCCCCTTCTTGTCCTTCAAGTGGGCGTAGCGCTTGGGGTCGGTCGAATTCTTCATGACCCGGAGAAGCGTCCCCTTACCTCCGTTGTAGTATTTCGGGTGGTCCATGTCGACCACGCCTTGGCCCTCCATGTTGGATTGCCCCGCAAGCAGGAATACCTTGACCGTCTTGGCGGCGTTCGAGGAAACCGCAAGGCTTGCGAACAGCAAGGTGAGGATGAGTTTGGCCATAATCGTTTTCATATAAAAAGTAAGGTTATTCAACGGGGTAATCGAGCGCTTGGGCATAATAGTCGAAAAAGCCATTGGTGAAGAGATAGGTCGGGTCAATCGCTTGTTTTTCCTTCACGAAGAGGGGGAATTCCGGATAGGCCCGCGTCAGTTGTCCCGGTGTGGCGTAGTTGCGATAGGGCAGGTATAAACTCCCTCCTAGCTTCAAGGCTTCCTCGCTCATTCGCCTTGCCCGATCTTCCAGACTGGTGGCTCCCTCTGCGGAACGTTCGACCGTGAACAGCATGACGAAGCCGAACACGTCCTCCTTTGCATAGGGCAGGGCGGTGTCGCTGTCCTTCTTCACTTGCCGAATGGTTACGTTCATCAAGTCGTCCGCTTGACCCTCGAGTATTTTTCGGGCCGCTCCCGCAAACTCGGCAAACCGTTTGCAAGGCACGAAAAACTCCATCAGCAAGTCGGTCTTTTCCGGATCCGCGTTGGCAAATACCCACGCCGGTTCGTTCAAGAGGTAGGACCTCGGATGAGAACCGCTTGCTTCGCCTCCGATGTTTTTTTCGAGGAACCACCGAAACCCTTTTCCTCTTTGGCTTCCTTGCGATGCCCGAAAAGTGGCTCGGGCCACCTTTGTCATCCAGTCGTCGCGCTCCTGCGGTTTCCAAGTCGGTTGAACTTCTCCCGTCGACTCGTAGACGGTGAGCATCACTTCCCGGAAAAACGTCGAAGGCGCCACTGATAGCCGTCCGTAGGCTAGGCGAGCCTTGGTTTCTACGGCTTCCGCCTTCCATCCTTCCGCGAATTGGTCCGCGCTCATCATTACGTGTTGCGACCGCAGGATCTCGTTCGGCACCGGCCGTATCCATGCGTCCAGAATAATGCCGAACAAGCCGTACCCCCCCAAGGCGTGCCGAAAAAGGTTCGCCTCCTCCGTCCGTGAGCATTCGCGGATGCTCCCGTCCGGCAGCATGAGCCGAAACTTTTCCACGGTGGAGGCGACGGGAGGTCGGTCCGGTTGCCAACCGTGGGCGTTCACGCTCAAGGTGCCTCCGATGGAGAAGTCGTTATTGCTCTGCATCACCTCTACCGAAAGCCCGCGCTCGGCCAGAAAATTTATTACTTTCGACCACCTCGCGCCCGCCTGAGCTCGCAGCAGTTCGCCATCCATTTCCAAATGGTCGAAGCCCGAGGTGTCGACGTGTAGGGCCCCTTCCCTCAGGGCCTGCTTTCCCATCGAGTGCCGAGCCCCGAACGGAACCACGGTTAGCTTTTCGGCCCGAGCTCGTTCCAGCGTTTCCCTGAGCAGGTTCTCCGTTTCGGCAAGATCGGAGGTCAGTCGCACGATCCCCTTGTGCGAAATGGCGTTCAAGCCCGAGGCATCGTCCGCTCGGTCATCCGTCAACAGGATTTCGGAATTGTTTCCAGCAGGATCGATCGCCAGAAACACTCCCACCCGCAACACCGGGTACAGGAACCAGCAGACCGCCCCCGCCAAAGCCAAGGCGATCCAAGTTCTTCCATCCTTGAGTCTGGATTTCATTGGCATCCCTCCTAGCGCTTGCCGAACTTTCCGGCAAGCCATGCCTTGCTACATTCCGCTGATTTTTGCGTTGTCATTGCAGGAGGATGAGCGACGCGGCAATCCAGCGGAACCATTGTGCAACCCACCGTATCGCCCAATCATCCTACCTAACGATCCCGACTGGATTGCCGTGCCCTGACGGGCTCGCAATGACAAGAGTTTGTGGGATGACCGAGCTACGTTGCGGCTCGCAAGGACATCGTTAGGGGAAGGTTGTTCCTTCTAATGGCAAGAGTGCGGCGGAAAGCTTTTGCTTTGCTTACTGCTGGTCGATGGGGATACAAGAATGAGGAGATGATGAAGGAGAACGAGAATGCCGCCATGGGCTTGGCCGCCTTGCTTGCGAGTTTGGGTGAGGTGACCTCCACGGAGGAGGATGACCTGCGTCGGGTTTCCTACGATGCCATGAAGGTGAGCTTTGCCCCAGACGCCGTGGTGACACCCACGGCGGATCCTCAGGTGGGGGAAGTTCTGCGGCTGGCGAACGAGTTTGCCATTCCCGTGACCACGCGCGGGGTGGGTTCTTCCCTCACGGGGAGCGCGGCGCCCATCCATGGTGGCTGGGTGCTGGACCTCTCGGCGATGAACGGATTTTCCATAGACGAGGAGGAGCGCGTGTGCGTGGCCCGGCCGGGAGCGGTGG
>CALBIN010000544.1 GCA_937893275.1 uncultured Opitutia bacterium
AGAAGTAGGGAAAAAAGGGCATGCAGGCTACATGGGAACCCCCAATCATCACGGCGGCATGTACGAGCACGGCTTAGCTATCTTGGCTTTGTCCGAAGCTTGGGGTCAGAGTACAAACCCACACTTGCGCAACACGTTAAAAAAAGCCGTCGAGATTACGATCCGATCCCAGAACAACCAAGGTGGATGGCGCTACAATCCCGAACCTAGAGACGCCGACCTATCCATGACGGTAATGCAAACCGTAGCTTTGAACTCGGCTAAGGAAGCAGGAATATCGGTCCCCGACGAAACCCTCAAGAAAGCAGTCAAATACGTCTTGTATTGCCAAGATGAAACCAGCGGTGGATTCGGTTACAGTGGGCCGAGCGGGCCTGGCTTTGCAAGAACAGGGGCCGGTGTAATGTCGCTCATCATGTGTGGCCAGAGAAACCATCCGGCAGTCAAGCGAGGCATGCGTTTTCTCCATGCCTATCCGGATCAAAAATTCAGCGGTGGATCCCATTATCTCTACGGTAATTATTACGCCATACAATGCATGTACCAATCTGGAGAAGCCGATTTCAATGCCTATTACCCCCACATCTCCAAAACCCTGTTGGAAAAACAAAGAGACGACGGACGATGGTCAATCAAGGAAGGTGACACCTACTCCACTTCCATGGCTATACTCATCTTGGGTGTCCCTTACCGGTTTCTGCCGATCTACCAGCGGTAAATTGAAACTTGAGACTTCACAAGAGACTAAAGACCACAGTTAGCGCTCTCATTCGGGAAGCGATATACAGAAATAAGTTTTCGCCAACGCTTACCTGCTTGCTCTTCTGCTCGTGCCTCTTGGCACTACCCTCCCTTGGACAGGACAAGCGAGTGCCCTCGGCCCTAGAAATCCATCAATGGACAAAGCAATTGTCGGCCGACGACTGGATTCTGCAGTCAGTGGCCATGGAAGAACTGGGCAAGTTGAAAATCGAGAAGGCAGTACCCGCCATTCAAAAGATACTCGATCAAGGAAAGAGCTCTTGGTTGAAGGGCCGAGCCATGTTGGCTTTAGCAAAAATCGTAGGAAAAGAAATGATTCCCATAGCCCAAAAGGCCACTGGGAATAGTGACCCCATCCTGCGCAAGGCGGCCCTCCAGACTCTCGATCTAGTCGGAGGGGAAACATCAGCTCCCGTAGCCCGCGAGCTATTGAAGGACCCGGTCATGGAAGTTCGAGCAATGGCAGCCGCGCTTTATGCAAGTGAATTTCCCGAGGAGGCATGGCCGACAGTAGAAAGATTGACAGGGTCCGACCAAGGTTCGATATCCAGTGACTTGATGCGTGCCCTCGCCCATGTCGGTTCCGACGAGGCGCTCGCGCGACTTGAGAAATTGTTCTATGCCCCGAATGCAAACAAACGGCGCGGGCGAGACATTCTACAAGCCCTTGCCGTCGCGGACAACCAAGCGATTCCCTTGCTTGTTCGCCTGACTACCCATTATTCGCCAAATAAGATGGAATTTCAATTGGGCCAAAAACTTCTGTCCACCCGCGACGAGAAAATCGTCACTACTTCATTGAGGGGTATGCTGCTTTCGAAAGAAACTCAGTTTAAAGGAAACACTGCCGAACTCATGGCCGGAATTTGCCCGACTCGGGAATTGGGGGATTTGTTATCGGCTATCTGGATAAAGCGAAAGGACATGACGCAAGATGCGATACGATCGGGCCTGACGGCACTAAGCAAAATCGAACCGTCCAGATACGAGAGTTTCTTTTCACATTATCTCAAAAGCGAAGATCCAATCACCCGGGCGATTGCCGTACGTTGCCGGGGATTGATTCCCGACAAGGACCTTTTCGAAACCTTTCGGTCGTACGTACATGATAATAACGCAAAAGTCGCCCAAGCAGCACTCGAAAGTCTTCGACGCGCCCCCGTGGACTCGAAACCCACAGAAGGCTTACTCGCCTACTTGACCCGATCTTTCAATAGCTCCGAGGAGAGCGTCCTGCTGGCGGCGCTCGATCTCCTTGGGAAACGAGCCACAGTCGATGAGTTTGATCCTGCTCTTGAAGTTTTGAAACCCTTTCTCGGGGGTGAAGAAAGCCCAGCTCGTGAAGCGGCAGCCAAGGCATTGAACGACCTCAGCGGCAACGAACGAATGGCAGACGTTTCGATTGCCCAAGGTTTCGTAGGTCATTGGATGGTCGTTGGCCCTTTCCTCAACGACAACAAGAACACCGGTGCTACAAAAGTTTATCCTCCGGAACTTCAAGAAGATGCCGAAACCTACAAAGCAGAGTATCGTTGGGAATTTGGTGGAGGACAAGCGAACAATCGAGAACTAGACCTGACCTGGGTCGAAGCCTCGGCCCAAACTTTGGAAGGAGAGGTACACATCGCGGCGCACATGCCGGTGCCGGTTCGCTATGCCGTCGCCTACGCCAAAACCGAATTGATATCAGATGAGGAACGTTTTGTTCGTCTAGAGATCGAAGTGAGAGAACTATTAAGCCAAAAGGTTTGGATCGACGAAAAGGAAGTCGCCGATTTTACGTT
>CALBIN010000545.1 GCA_937893275.1 uncultured Opitutia bacterium
AAGGAACTCAAAAAAGACATCCACTCGAGCGAGGGCGTCTTCCACTGAATCGCTTCCATCATCCCAGGGCATCTGGGCGGTTCCTCCACCAAACGGGTCGGCGAGGACATTGCGCATCACATGCCAGTATGGTGCCGCAAATCTCAGATGTTCTTTCATGGACTTTCCGGCAACCATTTCTTCCGGGTTGTAGTGTTTGAAAGCAAAAGGGTTTTTTGAGGATGGTCCCTCGTACTGAATTTTTTCGCAGGGGAAATGAGCCATGATATCTATCGGTTTCGGGTTTTTGTTAATGTATGGAAAAACGTTACAATAATTCTTTCCTTTGTTGGGTAAATCCGCAAATTGCGTATAATTTCTGTTGTATTCCGCCATTTATCGGTTTGTGATCTTTTTCATGAGTCAACCGATTGCTATTATTATGACAGAGGTCTTTCTTCGTCGACTAACCCCTTCGCTCGCATCATTTGCTGGACGGGTACAGGATTATCGTATTCTCAGCATTCATCGAAAGGTAAAGGAACTTGAGGCACTAATCGATCAGATAAAACCTCGCGGGATTATTCTCGAACGACTGCCCAACCGTGCAGATGAACTGATCAAGTTATGCAGAAAAACCCCAACGGTTCTACTTGCAACTGATGACTCAATTCCGGGATGTGTCTCTATCGATGTAGACGACTGGGCAGTGGGGCGTGAAGCTGCCGAGGCCTTCTCCTATGCCGGCTTGCGGAGCTTGGCTTGCCTCGGTAATGGCACACCGTATTCCGAGCAAAGAATTGAAGGTTTTCAAAAAGCTATGCTAGCTCAAGGGATGCCATTTTCGGTTTTTACAGAATCTGGATTTGATGATGCCAGGTATAGTGAATCATTTCGTCCACCGAGTAAAAAGCTTCAAAGCTGGCTCCAGGAATTACCTAAGCCAGCCGGAGTGTTTGCGGTACATGATCCGCTTGGCCGTTACCTCTGCGGTGCTTGTTCGCAGTTGGGCATTGAAGTACCTCACGA
>CALBIN010000546.1 GCA_937893275.1 uncultured Opitutia bacterium
GTACGACTCGCGAATCAACCTGATCCTCCAATCCCTCTTCTTCCTTCTCGAGTTCCTCAATCCTAGCCTGCGCAATGTCTAGATTAAGTTCGATCTTTTCGATTTTCTCCTTGATGAACTTCGTATCATTAGAATCCTCGATTCCAAGTTTTCGCTTTTCCCGCACTAGTTCGAGATTCAGACGTTCCAATTCCTCGTTCAATACTTCCAACTCGCTGTTCTTTTCCTCAATCTGAACGAAGAAAGTCTTGTTGGCATCCACCATTTGCTGATTTATCTCAGCAATTTCAGCAACGATTGCGGTGGCGCAGAAATCATCCACCACCACGGTGGCATTGCCTTCTCCCTCCCTTTCTCCTGTAATCTGCTCGACGGGCGACAATGCTTCATCGGGATTGTCGCCGGGATCCTCTGACTTAGGATTAACTTGAAGAGCTAAAATAAGAGCAATCAGAACCAAGATACCGATCACTGCCGTGATGATGTCTTGAAACGCAAAGAAGCTGACCTTCTCGTCGGTAACCCTTCCCCCTCTAGCCATGAATCAGGGTAATTAAGTTATGTATCGGAAGCAAATAGATCACCAAGAATGATTTCGCTTTAGGCTCCTCCACGACGACCGCCGCTCTTTTCGAGTTTCAATTTGGCCAACACGTAAGATTGGCAATATTCGTTGCACTCATCCAGTAAAAGGAATTCCTGTCGTTTTCGAAAGGTCATGACCATCTGAACCACAATCGAGGCGACCAAGCCCAACAGAGTGGTGTCGAACGCAGTCGAAAGACCTCCGGTGACATCCGTCAGGGAGTCCTTGAGAGCTGCAATGTCGCCCGTATTCTGAATAGTGATACCGAACTCACCGATGGCAGCACCCAAACCTAGAACAGTCCCGATGAAACCAAGCACGGGAATTGCCCAGTTGAAACCGTTAATAAGACTGTAACTAGCCAAAACCTGGTCCTCGTCAATGGATGCTTGTGCATTGGTCAAGCTTGCCACTTCGGAAATTTCACCAATGTTTTGCAAATTGGATAAGGCGACGTCGATACGGTTGAGGAGAAGATAGTGCTTGGGATCATCCACTTGCCCCCGAATCCGCAGTAGAGCGTCGCGCGCAGTGGCGTTGTTTAGGAAAAAGTTCGGATCCTGCGGTATCAGATTCAGGGTGAGGATTTTGCGCTGAAAACTCACCTTTCGACCCTTGATGACAAGGATGGTGAGGGCCCAGAAGAAGAACATCATGATACCTGCAGCCATAACATAACCGCCCATGCCTCGATTGATGAACTTGTCCGCAAATTCCTTGTGAATGGGGATGGGCTTGGCTTTGGTCTGGGGAGTACCGTCCTCCAGTAATGCGGGGGTACCGTCCTCCTGCATAACGGGAACGTTGTTGTTCTCCTTCCACTCTTTATTCGTCCCCGAATCCCCAATAACGAATTCGAGCACCACAAAAAACAAAGTGGAAAATATAAGTCCCACCAAGAAGGTAAAAAAGGCGTTGGTGTCTGTAAAGCGGCCACCGCTGAAACCGAGTTTCTGCTCGATGTCCTGTGTGGTCCAACTTAGTTCCGGTTCGTCAAATCCTACTCCGCTGTCAGCCATAATTTTTCTGTTGGTTTAAGATGAAAATGTATCAATGGATGGTGAATATCGGATCAATCTTCGTTTTATTCCGCATCTTCAGGTTCAGAAATTGCCATCGGATCATCCATAGGTCTTGCCCGAGCAACCGTGCCACAAGCAAGGTCGTGCAAACCTTGGCGACGACGGGACACGAACACGATAAAGGGCAGGAGGAGCGTGATTGCAAAAAGGCTCTTGAGGAGGGCTCGGGCAGAGGCTCGACCGAATCCAATTTTCGAATGGTCTTGAACTTTCACAATTTGAATTTTAGCGACTCGATGCCCAAGAGATGCCATCGCCCGTGAAGACTCGGTCAGGGCAAAATAAATCCAGCCTAGAACAGCAAGAACACCCCACATCGTAACCAACTCCAAAAGCCAAAAATCCAAGTGGGCATTAGTGGCGACGAATGCAATGAGCCATAAAATCAAAACAGCAACTCCGAGAATACCCCAATCGATCAAGGCCGCCAAGGCGCGCGGCCCGTGTTCGGCAAGGCCGGCGGTTTCGGGATCGTCCCCACCTTCGACTACAGTTAGAGGTTCAAATTCCTGTTTCTCTCTTGCGGGCTTGGCAGGGGCGGAAACGGGACCAGTAGTGAACGAGGGAGGAGCAGGTGGTGCAGCGACAGGGGCGGGAGGAGGCTTTGGCGGAGGAGGAGCGGCGGCTCCAAGCCCCTTTATCCCATCCGAAATGCCGGGAATCGACGAAAGGGGCACCCACTCCGGAAGCCCTTGAAACCAAACCATGTCGGAAAAACGAAGATTACCGCTCTTCAAGTAGTCTTTGACCTCCGGGAGGAGATATGGCCCGAACGGTTGGCCCGAACGGTTGACGCTGATCTCATCGGCAGGACCGGGCTCGGGTACTTTGATCGGCTCGGGTTCGGGTTTGGGTTCGGGCTCCTTTTCGGCTGCGGCTGCTTCCTCAGCGGCGGAAGCTTCCTTTTCAATTTCCTCGAAATCCTTTTCGATGTTTTGCTCGGGCAGTTCACCCTGTTCGTGTTTATCCACGAAATCGCTTACGCTAATCCAGTCCTGCTTCACCTTCACCTTGTGAATGGTACTAATCGCCTTCTGACGGAGTAGGTCGATAATCTCCAACGCAGTGTAAGGCCCTTCTTCCTGACCTCTCTTGGACACGGTGTATTTTTCTTCGTAGCTCATCGATCTACTCTCCAAAGGTAAAGGGCAGGAGATCCTCCAGTCGACCGAATTGGCCGACCGGAACGCCCGCCGTGGCATATGATTTATTATACAGCTGGGACAAGTCCTTGTCCGTAGTCAGGAGCGGACTAAACGGGGCAACTCTAGACCCGGTGTCTCCCGAAACGGCATTATTGAGAGCTATGCGCTGCAAAGCAAATCCTCCTCCGGCAGGAGTCCCCATACCCCAAGCATAAGTCGGAGGAGGACCTTCGAACTTCGGTTTGCCCGCTTGATCCACATAACCGATGAAACGAAAGCCAACTGTTGCCAGAGACTTGAGAAGACCACTGTTGAATCGTGCCTCGGCTGCGTATCCCCGCTTCTGCAGTTTTTGATAAAATATCGCCAGAGAACCCTCCAATGCCTCGAAATTTTGACGGTTCATCCAATCGGTAGCCTTGAGGCGAGCTCCCGCCTTTTGCTTCAAGTCCTGATAATCGCCGACCATGTTTTTGCTCAGGGCGACACCCCACTCTCCAGGTCTCTTTAGCATCAATTCACAAATTTCAGCATGCAAAAAACCTTTGAATAGAGGTGAAAGCGTATTCTGGCTCATAACCAGATCGAGGAGGTCGAGAAGAGGGCCATCGACTGAACGTGTATTTTTATCGAGCCTGCGCTCGAGCTGAAACTGAATGAAGTGGGACTCAGGAGTGAGCTGGCCTTGCTCCAGCATGTTGCCTTTTACTCCACCATTGTATTCCAGAGATTCGAAAAGTCGACCTTGCGGCGTGCCGTTAAGCAAGAAGTTTCCTTGCTGGATGATTTGAACCGAGGGATTCGGTATGGCTTGCCCCTGATCGTCGAACTTTTTCTCGATACGCTCCTCCTGCATTTGCCCAAAAGCCGTCAACATGGCGACAAGAGTCTTGTTGGTGGTGTAACGCTTTTGCACTCCGGCGTTACCGCCTAGTGAAACCGGCTGACAGTCGACCAACTTGTAATTCCAAACGTTACGCACGTTGCCCTCGGCTATAGCGGCGGCAAGACGATCGTACTCGGTTCGTGACTCCTCGGGGGAAAGACTGATTTTACCTTCCTTGATTTTTGCCCATAATTCATCAGGACCTTTGAAGACGAGCTTTGTTTGCAACTGACCCTTGTCGTTGTCGAAGAGAACTCGGTGGGTGGTAACGTCGCGCACCAAATTCAAGGTAGCCGGATCGAACGCCTTGGTCCGAAGCAATTGGTCAAGTTTGCTGAAGTATTCAGGTAAGCCTGAAGCATTGCCGAATCCCGTCTTTGCCGCTCCGGCCTCGCCCAGCTGCTTTAGGACTTCGCCGTGAACTTTCATCAAATCACCAAGCCTGCGAGTCTGGGAGGAACTCAACTTCAGTTGATCAGTCGTCCCTCGATTAAGAGCGGTGACCGATTTCAGCAATTCGCCCATTCGTCCCAGTTGCTCCCGAGCATCGGGAACATTGCCCGCCTGTACGACCCTTCCAATTTGATCGGCTTGATCCAACAGTTCGTCTACCTGCGATCCTTGGTTGTTTTCAACTTCCTTTGAATAAGCTCGCCAAGTGCTGCGAAGCTTGCGCATGGCATCCCGAACACGCCCGTAGTTGGAAGAATCAACAGCCTTGGAATCGGAAAACTCCTTAGTCGCGACATCAAGCTTATCGAGATAGTCCTCTTGAGCAAGGATGCCATGATTCACCTTGGCAGAAGAACGAAAGTCGCGTACCGCCTGTATGAGCTGCTCGTCGAGCGATTGGATATCCTCAGCCAACTTCCGGAAGCGGCTTAATTCTCGATCCAAGCCATCTTCATTTTCAGCAACCGCACGGCTAATGTCGATTAGGACTTCCGACTTTACGAGTTGTTCCTGAAACCGATAGTAATCGACCTCTTCGAGCGGCAAATCGTTTCCTTTTTCATCCTTTGGAGGTACGGGCGGATCGGCAAACAATTCTAAAAATCTCTCCGCATCCTTGACTTCGAATTCGGAATCATTCGTAAGATCGGCCAACACGTTTTCACACATTTTAGCCACAACTGCAGAACGACGTTGCCTTAAGTCAGCGGGTTCCACGAAGGGCGGCACCTTGAGGTTTTGAGTGGCTAGAAGAAATTTATCCTGCGATTTACCTCTAAAGAGTCCTCGTTCATGAGTTATGAGGTTATTGGTGGCATCGGAAAAAGCGTTGTCCATAGCTTGCCTTAGAAGTATCTTGACTTCGTCGTCCTCAAGGTAATCGCCATAATCGCCGGCATAGGCGGAAAGCTTTTCCCACTGACGCACAGGACTTTCGGTGCTAACAATCATGTCGGCTGCACTTCGGGCGTCCCAAAAGCCCTTCAACCACCACAACAAGGTAACGGAACCCGCGGCCACCAAGACGAAAGCAAATACAGCGAAAATCCATAACCGTTTCGTCCGGCCCTGAAGACGTTTGATTCGATTTTTGACATGTCCCTCGGCCTTCTGAAGATCCATCAACACCTCGGTCGATACCGAATGACCGATATCCTGAAAGTCTTGGCGAAAACGCCTCAGTTCATTCTGCTCCTCAAGGTAGTTCTCCAAAGTTTTATTGCCTACGACCTCAGCCTGTTGCATTTCGGCAACCCGATTTTTGAAACGACCGACTAGGTTGTCCAACTCTCGTTCAGCCCGTGCTTCATCGGCAAGTTCCTCGGCCCATTCCTTGTACTCATTGTAGACGTTAACGTCATCGGGATCCAGCTCGCCCTCCAAACTGTGCTCTTGGGCCAGTTCAAAAAATTCTCCGATCGAGGCAAGCGAACCCTTCCAGTCCTCCGATGACTTAAAGGTCGCCAACTCCACGAGAATTTCCTCCATTCGCAACTTGGCCAAACGTCGGTTCACGTTTTCGCGTACGGCTAGAGCGTTTTCCCACTTGTCGCCCTTGGGCATCACTACCCAATCGGTTTCCTCCACCTCCATCATGAGATCAAGAAATTCAGGTTCACGGCCCGCTTGGATCAGTTCGTCGATCTCGTCCATCTTCTTTTCGAGGATCTTAACGCTGAGCTGGCCGAAATGCCGACGAGCCGCGGCGTGGTCGGGGTTTGCCTTCAAGATCATCTTGAGGATCTTGAAAGTTTTCTCTACGTCCCGACTTCGGGCGGCCGTTCTGTATTCCCGAAAAAGCGGACTGTCCTCCGAAATTTCCTTATCGTAGAGGCCATTGAGTAGGTCCACGTGATCCTCCGCCCAATTGGGTCCGAGGTATAGCCCCTTTTCCTCACAAAGAGCTTTCCACTTCGCCTCATTGGCGAAAGAAAGCTTCTCCATCAGCAAAAGAACGTCGGGCGGCTGTTCGGCTAGTTCGCGTGCTGCAAAATCCTTACCCGAACGAATAAGCGTGACGCAATGGTCGAGACGCTCGTCTATCTTGGTTCGAAACTTTTCATACTCCTTAGCTAGAGAGTGTAGAACGGGGTCGGTAGCACCTTCACGAAGGGCCTTTTCAATACGGTCGATTAGTCTATCAATATTCACGGCATTAGGGGAAGAGAATCTATCAATAATGAATCATTTCAGCGGAAAGTGACAAGGTCGGAAACACGATCCCAAGTTGCAGGCTGGCGAGCCGCAGGCGGATTAATCTTAAATAGCGCTAGAGCCCATTTTTCTGTGACTAAGCGTTCTCTCGCTTGCTGGATCTGGCTGCCGCCGGCACGAAATGCGGCATCGCGGGCAGCCTTCAACTCGATAAATTTTGCATTCATACGCTTAAGCCATTGGTCGTACTGAGACAGTTTTGCTCGTTCCTGACTAAACCGAGCTACTGAAGCAGCATCCGACATAAGTTTCAAGGCCTTCGAATATTCCTGCCAGACAAGCTTGCCAGATGGAGTGGGTTGAGACGCAGGATCCAAGTATGCTTTATTGAAC
>CALBIN010000547.1 GCA_937893275.1 uncultured Opitutia bacterium
TGCTCATACCCCTAATGTTGGTCGGAGGCCTGATCGGAGCCGTGTTGGCGAAGCGAGTAGAGATGACGGCTATGCCCGAGTTGGTGGCCATCCTTCACAGTTTTGTAGGAATGGCCGCCGTGCTAGTTGGTATAGCCAGCTATCTCGAGCATCAGGACTATGAAGGTACGGCAAAGCTCATTCACGAAATCGAGGTCGTTTTAGGTGTTTTTATCGGCGGTATTACCTTTAGCGGTTCAGTGATCGCCTTCGGTAAACTTCGAGGATCCATCTCAGGCAAGCCCCTTCTTTTGCCCGCTCGTCATCTTCTCAACTTGGGCATGTTGGTGGCATGCGTTTGGTTTGGTTCAGCCTTTATGAATGGTACGGGGGATCCAGCTCTGCACGCCTTGCTCGTGGTCACTGCAATTTCTCTTGTTTTGGGAATCCACCTCATCATGGCCATTGGTGGAGCGGACATGCCCGTCGTCGTCTCGATGCTCAATAGCTATTCCGGTTGGGCTGCGGCCGCAGCGGGGTTTATGTTGCAGAATGATTTGCTTATCATTACCGGCGCTCTCGTCGGCAGCAGTGGAGCCATTCTCAGTTACATTATGTGCAAGGCCATGAACAGAAGTTTGGCCAATGTTATTTTCGGTGGGTTCGGAGCGAATGCAGGGAAATCCTCAAGTGGTGGCGAAGGTCTTCAGGGAACGGTTACGGAAACATCCGCAGCCGAAGTGGCATCCGCTCTCAAGGAAGCGAAAGAGGTCGTCATTGTTCCCGGTTATGGAATGGCTGTGGCCCAAGCCCAACACGTGGTGAAGGATATTGCGGAGACCCTTCGATCCCAGGACGTGAACGTACGTTTTGCTATTCATCCCGTTGCCGGACGCCTTCCCGGGCACATGAACGTACTCTTGGCCGAGGCCAACGTTCCCTACGACATCGTGCTTGAGATGGATGAAATCAATGACGATTTGCCAGAGGTGGATGTTCTTTTAGTCGTCGGCGCCAACGATATTGTAAATCCTTCAGCTCTAGAGGATTCGAGTAGCCCGATTGCCGGTATGCCCGTGATCGAGGCTTGGAAGGCGAAATCCGTGGTGGCCCTCAAACGAAGTATGGCGGCTGGTTACTCGGGGGTCGAGAATCCGCTCTATTTCAAGGATAATACTGATATGCTCTTCGGGGATGCCAAGGATACCTTGTCCGCCGTCTATTCCGCCTTATAGGGTCGTGATTTTGGGTTTTGTTCAAATCCCTTAATTAAAATACAGACGTTATACCTCTGCCTAGGTTTTCCAATAGAAGCTTTGGACAAGAAAAAGCTTATTTCTTAGATGCTTTTGGATTAGGAAGATCGGTTATCGTTCCCTCGAACACTTCCGCGGCGAGTCCAACCGACTCGTGCAGGGTAGGGTGGGCATGGATGGTTAAAGCTAGATCTTCGGCATCGCATCCCATCTCAATTGCCAATCCGATTTCTCCGAGAACTTCTCCTGCATTCGTTCCTACCACCGCACCTCCTATTATGCGGTTGGATTCTTTTTCAAAAATAAGTTTCGTCATGCCTTCTGCGCAGTCTGAAGCCAAGGCGCGTCCCGATGCCGCCCACGGGAAGGTGGCTTTTTCATACTCTATGCCTTCGGCTTTGGCTTCTCGTTCCGTTATGCCTGCCCATGCGACTTCGGGGTCGGTGTAGGCTATCGAAGGAATAACCTTGGGGTCGAAAAAATGTTTTTTGCCGGCAATGACCTCCGCGGCGACATGACCTTCATGAGCCCCCTTGTGGGCAAGCATGGGTTGACCTACCACATCGCCCACGGCGAATATGTGCGGCACGTTCGTTCGCATTTGATTATCTACTTTCAGAAAGCCTTTTTCGTCGACCTTGACTCCTGCTTTTTCGGCATCGATCAATAGACCGTTGGGCGTTCGACCAATGGCTACTAATACGGCATCATAATCACGGCTTTCCTTACTGCCGTCCTTAGACTCCATGGTGACCGAGATACTTTCAGGATTTGCATCAACAGCGGTCACCTTGGTTTCGAGCATGATGTTATAGTCATCCTCAATTGTTCCGGTAAAAGTTTTTGCGACATCCGTGTCGGCGGCCGGCATCAACTGATCGAACATTTCCACGACGTCCAGCTTGGAGCCAAGGGCATGATAGACCATTCCCATTTCAAGTCCAATCACTCCTCCACCCATGAGAAGCAGTCGATTCGGAATCTCCTTCAGTTCCAAGGCATCTGTCGAATCCCAGATTCGAGGATCTTCATGCGGGATAAAAGGTAGTTCAATTGGACGAGAACCCACTGCCAAAATAGCATGCTCGAAATTTACGGAAGTCGTTTCGTCACCGCTTTCCACTTGAATATGATTAGGCCCG
>CALBIN010000548.1 GCA_937893275.1 uncultured Opitutia bacterium
GGAGTGCCGACGACGTGTTGATCTGCCAGACTTGCCTTTAGTTCATTGAAGCTCTTACGAAGGACAGGATGAAGGACTTCGGGCGCAAGGTCACACAAGGGGAGTAGTACGAAGTCGCGTTCGGCAACACCCGGGTGCGGGAGAATCAGTTCTTCGGAGCCGATTACGTGATCTCCGTGCATGAGCAGGTCGAGATCTATTACTCGTGGACCATTTTCCCGGACCACCTTCTTTCCAAGGGCTTGTTCGACTGTTCGCAGTTCGCGGAGCAAGGCAAGCGGTTCAAGCACGGTATTCAGCTTGGCGACTGCGTTCACGAAATCCGGTTGATCCGGAAAACCAAAAGGCGCCGAGCAATAAAGACGAGAACCAGCGACCACTTCAGCGAAACCCGAAATCATCCCCAAGGCTTCCTCGAAGGTTTTCCGAGGATTCCCGAGGTTCGCCCCGAGGCCGACATAGGCTTCAGAGCTCAACCTGCACTCGAATTTCACGAAGTCCCAATTTGCCGGTGTATCGGGGTTTGTCGACACAGAGGCTTACCTTGCTTACGGGAAACGCATCCTTTAAGCTTTCTGCGAGCACTTGAGCGAATCGTTCCAGCATCTTCCCATCGTAGGCAGTGGCAAACTTCTTTACGAAAGCAATCACTTCGCGATAGTCGATGCCGTGCGACAATTCGTCAGTGTTACGTACCATTTCGAAATCGTACTCAAGGTCGACCGTGACGAAGAGATCCTGCGGTGCCAGCAATTCCTCCTCAAGTAGTCCGATCCGAGCCATGACCTCGATTCCTTCCAAGTGAATGTTTCCCATGTCTCGTAGCTAAAAGACTAATTGATTAAGGGGAAGGCAAAAGATGCTTCCATTACAATACTCAGCTCAACTGTTCCATGACTTCCAATGCCTGCACGGTTTCGCGGACGTCGTGAGCTCTTATGATTTCGGCGCCTTGTCGAGCTGCTACTATGGCGGCGGCGAGGGAACCGCCCAAGCGATGCTCCGAGTCGGGTGCGTCGCAGAGCTTGTCGATCCATGACTTTCGGGACGCTCCGAGAAGGATGCCCCAGCGATCATCGCGGAGGTCGCCGAGGTTGTGCATGAGGGCGAGGTTGTGCTCGAGGGTCTTGCCAAAGCCGATTCCGGGATCCATCCACACCTTGGGTAGGTTTCTTTCGGCGAGACATTTCGCTTGCTCGTCGAAGAAGGCCAAAACCTCGCTCACCACATCGTCGTAGGCGGGAGCGTCCTGCATGATCTTTGGTGAACCTTGAGCGTGCATCAGCACATATCCTGCTTGGTGGCGTTCCGCGAGGTCGAAGAGGCTGGAGTCGGTTCCACCCGAGACGTCGTTGACGACATGGGCTCCCGCCTCGAGGGCAGCTTGGGCGACATCCGGTTTAGTGGTGTCTATGGAGATGACGCACTCGTCCGAGGGCAGAGCTTCGATCACGGGCAGGATGCGGCGAAGTTCCTCGTCAACGGATACCGGGTCACTGCCCGGGCGGGTGCTCTCACCGCCGACGTCGATGAATTGGGCTCCTTCCTCCAGCATTTGGCGGACTCGATCGACTGCCTTGGCAACATTTAGGTGCAGACCGCCGTCACTAAAGGAATCCGGCGTCACGTTCAGGATCCCCATGACGGCGGGATACCGCAGGCGGAAGACTTGGCCGTTTAGATTATGTTCGGTCATGCTCAAGTTTTAACTGTTTCGTAGATTTTTCGGAGTTTCAAAAAGATTTTTTCGGAAGAGCGTTGCCAACCGATTTCGGGAATGGTGGCGAGAAAGGCGACCTCGCGACCGGAACCGCAGAGAATGATTTCATCGAAGGTGACGAGTTTGTCGAGAGCCGGTGAATGTCGATCGATCTCGAAACCGCTCATGCTAGCAAGCAGTTCATTCAGAACAATGCCCGAAAGAATATCCTCTTCGGGAATGACTAGATGGTCGCCTCGAGCGAAGATGAGGTTGGAGGTGGCGCTTTCCAGAACGCGGTCGTCAGTCGGATGAACGAGGAGAAAATCTTCTAGGCCAAGGTCGAGTTCACCAAGACGTCCGTACAATTCTTTGTCGAAAGTCGACTTTGCCTCGGGCATCGGCCGAAGGTGACGGAGGATCCTTGCGGAGAGCTCGGGGCCGGTCGGATGGGCCGGACGGGCGTATAGGGCGAGGCAATCCTCGAGGAGGCAAACGCGAACGAGGAATGGAGTAGGGATTTGTGTCGAGGAAAGGAAGGTCGTTATCCGTTCGCGAATCTGCGCTTGGGACACGATGGCTTTGACCTCGAGCAGGCAAGCGGATTTCTCCAAGCGAGCGAGGTGAGTATTGAGAAAGAGAGGGCAGGGGGGGGTGCCTTCCACTCGAATGGTAGTGAAGGCTCCCTTGCGACCCCATGGTTCTAGAGCAGGGACGGAAGTGCCGTCCCTATCCCATGCAATAGTGGATGACGTTGGCGAGGATGGCGTGACCATGACTGGTGAGGAAAGATTCGGGATGGTATTGCATGCCGAAGAGGCGTCTTTCGCAATCCTCGAAGGAGAGCGGGACGTTGCGGATGCGATCGCGAGCGGTGGTCCGAATGCCGGTCGGCAGGTGTGAAAGGCTTGAGGATTCTACTTGAAGCGAGTGGTAGCGACCGACCTTTACGGGGGGCTCGATACCATTATAGGTGATGGATTCGGGGTCAGTCTCGATTTCGGTTTCTACTCCATGGAGGACTTGCGGTTGTCGAAGGATGGTGGCTCCTTCCTCTTCGAGCATAAGCTGAAACCCCAGACAAACGCCGAGGATTGGTTTCTTGCCGCGTAGCTGTTGATAGAGCGCCTGAGTTTCCGGATAGTCCGCCGGCTTTCCGGGACCGGGTGAAAAGACGACCATCCTAGATTTTTCTGAATTTGCTACTTCGGCAGCTTCAAGACGATCGAGCACCACGACTTCCTCAAAGTCGGAAAGAAGATGTTCGAGATTTCTGGTGAAGGAGTCCTTGTGGTCAACGAGGAGGATCATCGCAACAGGTCGAGCAAGGCGCGGGCCTTTACTCCGTTTTCATTGTATTCGTATTCGGGAGAGGAATTCACGACTATGCCGCCGCCCGCTTGGGCAAAGCAACGGTCTTCTAGAATCAGGAGGGCTCGAATGATAAGATTAAGACGGATGGAACCATCGTCCCCTATAGTGCCGAAACTTCCTGTGTACGGTCCGCGAAAGCAGGGTTCGAGCGAGTCGATGATCTCGATGGTACGGATCTTTGGGCAACCTGTGATGGTGCCGCCCGGAAGCATGGAGCGTAGGATGCCTGCAAGATCACAATCGGAACGAAGCCGCCCCTCGATCGTAGACACGAGGTGAAAAAGGTGGGCATAGGTCTCCACTTCTCGAAATCGCGCTATCCGAACGCTTCCCGCTTCACAGACGGCGGAAAGGTCGTTTCGTTCGAGGTCGACCAGCATGTTGTGCTCGGCTACCTCCTTGGGGTCGCCAAGAAAACGGGCGATTGCTTCGCTGTCGCCAATACCGGATCGCCGTTCGTGAGTTCCGCCAATGGGGCGAGTTACGATTTTATTGCCCGTTTTATCGATTGCCGTTTCCGGGGAACAACTGACGATGGCGAAGTCGGAGTGGCGAATCAGGAAAGCTTCAGGAGAAGGATTGGCAGCATGAAGACGGCGAAAGGCGTCAATTGGATCGATCGAGATTCGGGCTCCGTGACGTTGGGAGATTTTTATCTGGTAGGTCTCCCCATCGAGAATGGCTTCTCGAGCAGTGGCGAATATCTTCTCATAATCGTCAAAGGAAAGGTTGCAAATGATCTCCACGGCATTCGCCAAAGGTTTCGGCCCCCCAACGGGACTCGCCAACCTAGCGGCTAGTTCCTCTTCACGATCCGGGAGAGTGGATTCGATGGATAGGCGACTTGCCCTTAATCGGAGAATCGTTTGCGGACGGCCAAAAAAACCTTCCGGAACCGAAATGTCGCGGTGAGCCCTAAGCTGAATACCTGCGTGATTGGCTAGGAATTCGTACCCGAAGAATCCCACCCAACCGGAAAAGGAAAGCCCCGAGTGCGAAACTGCTTTAGCCAGCTTGCCGATCTGCTCTGAGCCATTAGTCGAATCAAGAGTCAAGGTTTCTGCGAAGTCGAGATAGGCGACATAACCTCCTCCTCGATCGGTGCCCACCATCAACGACCTATCCAGATGGGATAAGCTAGCCAGCGCGTCAAAGACCTCAATCTCCTTCATGGCAAAAGATCGAGAAGTTCTCGAAAGCGCTCGATGCGCGAAACATCATCGGGCAATTTACATTCCTTCTCAGAGTAAAGCGATGTTCGCCACCCTGCCGATAAGGCTCCTTGCACGTCTCGTGAATAGCTGTCTCCGAGATGAAACATATCCTTGGGAGTGGTTCCTAGCACTCGTTCCACCTCTTGAAAAATTTCCTGCGAAGGTTTTTCAAAACCAATCTCAGAGGAAATGAACAGTTCTTCAAATAGTCCGCTTACACCGAGGTCGCGAAGAACGGGACGAAGACGGGAGTCGTTGTTCGAAAGCACCGCCAGACGATAGCCACGCGTTCCTAGAACTTGGAGGGTTTCGACAGCTTCGTCGGCAAGCCGCCAGCATTTTCCTTCGGCAAAAGTTTCCCAGAGTTCTTCGAACAGGGAATCGTGAATTTCTTTTGGGCAGAATCCTTCGAAAGTGCGCCCCACGATCATACGCCAGAAACCCCGCTCGTCTCCCTCGAAAGCACTCTTGGCGGACTGTGTCTCGGAAAAAACGCGATAGAATCGCTCGTTTATCTCCCCGTCTTCGGCTGCATATCCTCGGTCTCGAGCGGCTTCCGCATAGACGCTCCCTACGGAAGACCAAGGCCGCATGAGCGTGCCTGCGGCATCAAAAGTGATGGCTCGTACTGTCGACATTGTTAAAGTTAATGAAAATTGTAATTCTTTTCACGATTGGTAGAAACGCAAAATTGCGCAAGAAAGGGGATGGCATCAAAAACAGGAAATCGTCAAATCATGCGAGTCTTTCCTAAAGGACAGAGTTTCACCATCGGGCTTCTAGGAGCCTTGGCTATGGCATGGTGCTGGCCAGAAGGGGGAGCGCCGAATGGTCCGTTGAAGCCCGAAGTCACGACAAAGGCAGTCGTGGCGCTAATTTTCCTTTTGCAAGGACTGAATTTGCCATTGGATCAATTGCGGCAAGGATTACGCGACTGGCGACTTCATCTTTTCGTACAGTTTTTTTGCTTCATCTTGTTTCCTCTGGCTGCCTTGGGCTTAGTCGTCTCGGGGATGATTCCAGTTCCATGGGCTCCCGGATTCCTATTCCTCGCCATCCTCCCCACCACCATTTCGACCGCCATAGTCTATACCTCTGCCTCGGGTGG
>CALBIN010000549.1 GCA_937893275.1 uncultured Opitutia bacterium
GATGGGATCGTGGATGCGAATGATTTTCTCCTCACGACTTTTTCAGGTCCCAAAGTCGAAACCGTTCTAAAAAGCCCAAATGCCCGTTTTCGTACTGAGGACGGCAACGCCACCAGTGATTCACTGATCCATGTAAGTGGTCCCGGTTACGAAATTTTCGGAAAAGGATGGGAATGGGATGCAAACCGAAGCCGCATTCAAATAAAAGCAAATGTCAAAGCTGTCTTCAACGAAGAGTTCGACAACCTATTTAAATAGCACACAAACCACATGCGCCTGCTCATCTTACGTCTTACAGTTATACAGTTTGCGGTAAATCTTTCGGCAGCGGAGGAAAACGCTACGCAACCAACGACAATCGAAAGCGATACGGCGGAATTGGTTACGACCAAGGCCGGTCACCGTTTCTACTTTGCGGGCAAGGTGGTTCTAGTGGGAACCGACCTCTTGCTCAAGTGCGACGAACTAGAGATTCTTTCCCAGCGAGAATCCAACTCATCCAAATCGAGCGCGAAAGTCGGTAAAATATCCCTAATGATTTCTCGCGGTAACGTGAGTATTAAGCAAAAGGGATCCCACGGTCGCGGGGACAAGGCCACCATGCAAGCGGTCACTGGCTTATTCATATTGTATGGTTCTCCCGCGGTTCTAATTGACGAAAGAGGAAAACTGGAAGGGAATGAAATCGTCTTCGAGAGAGGGAAGGGGCGGGCCGAACTCCGAGGCGGGGCAGGAAACCGCCCTCGAGTGGAACTTCCGGAACTTCCTGCCTTGCCTAACTTTGGTCGTGGGTCAAAAAAGAAGAAAAGCATCCAATAAAAGCAAAAACCGTGACAAGCTCGACTTCCATATTGCAAGCCAAGAACCTCGAAAAACGATACGGACGGCGTGATGTGGTCAGGGGAGTCGACCTTTACGCCAATGGAGGTGAGGTCGTCGGTCTTCTCGGTCCCAACGGCGCAGGAAAAACCACAACCTTCTCAATGGTTGCGGGTCTCGTTCGACCCTCGGGAGGATCAATCAGCTTGAACGGCAAGGATATCACCAAGGAACCCACCCACAAGCGAGCCCTGCTCGGCATAGGTTACCTGCCTCAGGAAGCGTCCACTTTTCGCAAACTCACCGTGGAACAAAACATACGAGCCATCGCCGAGACCTTGCCTCTGGAAAGAAAAGAAATAGACGAGCTCGTCAAGGAACGTCTCGGTGAGTTGAAATTGGAAAAGCTCGCCGACCAAAAGGCCTACACTCTAAGCGGTGGTGAGCGTAGACGTTTGGAGATTACTCGAGCTCTCGTCCTTTCACCTAAATTCTTACTCTTGGATGAACCATTCAGTGGAGTGGATCCGATAAGCGTAAGCGAAGTTCGAAAAATCATAAGAAGTCTACGAGATAAGGGCATCGGCATATTCCTGACCGACCACAACGTGCGTGAAACTCTTTTGTCGGTAGATCGGGCTTACCTTTTGCATGATGGTCGTGTACTTGCCTCGGGTGATGCGGATACCCTATTGAACGACCCAAAGAGCCGAGAACTTTATTTAGGAAAAGATTTCAAAGTTTAATTCACCTCTTAATCGATCATCAAAACCCAATTCCCATGGCCACTTCGTCAAAGTCTCCCCATCAAGTTCCAAAGATTACCGAAAGCATCGCGGTAAAGGATTTCTACGAGTCATTTGGTGACCAGCTTCACCTACGACTCGTGACCAGTGAGAAAACCTTGAAGAAAAGCACTGTTCGCGAACGTAGTGTAAATCGTCCTGCTCTCGCGGTCACGGGATACTTCAAGTATTTCGCGCACAAGCGGATTCAGCTTTTTGGAGCAGGCGAAATGGCCTTTTTTCGTGAACAAAACTCCAAGCAACGCCGGAGTATCTTGGAGACCATGGTTTCAAAGAAAATTCCATGCATAGTGGTTTCCCGTAATCTTGCCCCGCCTCCGGAAATGTCTCAGATTCTAGAAAAGGGAGGCGTTCCTCTTTTTCGTACTAACCTCACCTCCAAAGCCTTCACCACCGAGGTAACGGTTTTGCTGGAGGAACGCTTTGCCCCCCGTTCCAGTTTGCATGGAACCCTATTGGAGATACGCGGCATTGGAACCTTGGTCCGTGGCGATAGCGGTTCAGGGAAAAGTGAGGCCGCCCTTGCGTTGATTGAACGTGGTCACAGCTTGGTCGCAGACGACGTCGTGCGGGTAAAGCTTCTTAGCGACCACACGCCCGTCGGATTTTGCGATGAAATGAACCGCGGCTACATGGAGTGTAGGGGGATCGGCATAATAAATGTGGAAGAATTGTTCGGCATAAGATTTATCCGATTAGAAAAACGAATCGATTTGGTTGTCACTTTCATTGAAGACCACGAAGGCGTGGAATCTGATAGGACGGGCTTGGAGAGAAGAACTTTCGACATCCTCGACTTCCCCGTCCCGCACATGCAGATACCGCTTCGCCCGGGACGCGACATGGCTCGTCTCGTCGAAGTGGCGGCGATGGTTCAAGCAGGGAGATACCTTGGCCACGACTCCGCCCAAGACTTCAATCAAAAGCTCCTCAATAAAATGAATCCCTCAAAAGGTTAAGTTAATCTTTTAGCCTGCTGATCTCTCTGGAGCCCATTAATCAAAAGGGTTTCAGTGACGGAGAGTATTTCGAAAAATCCGCAACGAAAAACGTTCAAAAACTTACGGACTAGGCGGTGTGAACAACTTGTGAGAAACTTATCGCAATTTAGTGTTTTTTTTTCTTGGTAAGTTAAGGATGTTCGTACAAAACTTGTATCAGTTTAGTAATCTCCTTTCCAATCTCCACCTTCCAAAAATATAGACTAAATTATCACAAACTGCTAATAATAGGCAGTTTGCGACTAAAATAGACTCCCTTTAATCCCTTTGCCTTCCAATTTAAGCCCCACCAACTAGATCTTAAACAGGATTCGCGTAATCTCCACCACTGTAGAAACTTGCGAAACCTGTGAATAAATTCTCAAAAAAGTTCCTAACTTCCTTCCGATGAACAAGACAGACAATGAACCCAACGTGCTTTGGGACTCCCTTAAAAACAATCTTTGCGAAGCCATCCCGGCAGATACTTTCAGGGTCTGGTTCGACAATGTTCGTCTCGGTAGATTCGAAGGGGATTCTCTGGAGATTGTGGCCCCAAACGAATTCTCAGCCATATGGATTAGAGATAATTACATGGATGTCATCCGTCGCGAGGCAAAGCGCGTTACCGGTCGGACGGTAAACATCAATTTATATGGAGAACCTGAATTGGAAGAAGATTCCAATTCCATTTCGGAAAACCGTAACGGTTCTCGCTCAACCCGTAAAAGCAAGCGCCATGGTAAAAATCCGGACGAGATAGCCCGTTCTCTCGGACTCAATCCCAAAAACACCTTCCGTAATTTCGTTGTCGGGGCTGGGAGTGAACTTGCCCATGCAGCCTGCATTGCCGTTTCCAACGCCCCGGCTCATGCTTACAACCCGCTGTTTATCTACGGCGACACGGGTTTAGGAAAAACTCACCTCATGCACGCCGTGGCTCATCATGCCTTGGAGCGTGATCCCGAAGCCAAAATATGCTATTTATCGTGTGAGAAATTCACCAACGAGTTTATTCGCGGCATTCAAGAAAACACCCTCACCAAGTTTCGCGCAAAATATCGCAGCGTTGATTTTCTGCTTATCGACGACATCCAGTTTCTTGCGGGTAAGGAACGCATTCAGGAAGAGTTTTTCCACACTTTCAACGAAATTTTTGAATCCCAGAATCAAATCGTACTTACCAGCGATCGCCCAGCGGGAGAAATCGACAAGATGGAAAGTCGTCTGCTTTCCAGATTTCAGTGGGGATTAGTCGCCGATATCCAAGCCCCTGACTTGGAAACCAGAGTGGCGATTTTGTCGTGCAAGGCGGAGGCTATGGGCATCTCGGTTGAACCCGAAATCATGAATTTCCTGGCCAAGAGCATCGCCCGCAACGTTCGTCGGATGGAAGGTGCACTCACTCGCGTTGCAGGCTATGTTGGACTCACGCGCAAACAAGCAGATCTTCCCACCGTGGAACGATTGCTTCGAGATATCCTTAGGGAAGAAACTCTCAGTCGCATCACGATTGAGAATATCCAGAAAAAGGTTACAGACTATTATCACCTACGAATGGCCGACATGCTTTCTCGTAGACGCCCTGCGAATATCGCCTTTCCGCGACAAGTCGCGATGTACTTGAGTCGGATTCTTACCGATCATTCGCTGCAGGAAATTGGAAACAACTTTGGCGGGCGCGACCACGGGACTGTCATTCACGCCTGTAAAACGGTGGAAAACATGATGGACCAAGACGAAGGTATAAAGCGTGCCGTAGACCACCTCAACGAGCACCTTTCCCACTCTATTGAGTAGTTGTCGCTAACCGAGTCCCCCAAAAAAACCCTGTGCGTGCAGGTAA
>CALBIN010000550.1 GCA_937893275.1 uncultured Opitutia bacterium
TGCACTACGGGCTGGTCCAGTGGTGGAACCTCCGTGAGCTCGTCAAGCAAAGCCTCAAGGCGTACCTTGGTAACGTCGTCACCACCCCATTGGTAAATGCCATTCGCGTCTATCGTTATGGTTTTGTCATCGAGTTGCTTCTTGGGTTGCTGATCGGAGGTACTTTGGTCGGGAAGATCTATACGATTATATTGCTCGATAACGGGTGTTGTGATCATGAAGATTATAAGCAGGGCAAAAGCCAGATCGATGAGCGGGGTAACGTTCAGGTCGGAAATGCAGTCGAGTTTTTTCGTCTGTTTGAAATCTCGTGCCATGATAATCTTTAAGGTATTAGCTGTTCGGGGATTTGCAGGTTCGGAGGCAAAAGAAAAACTTAACTTGCGGAATCAAGCTCAATGCGGTCGGCCACCAGACTTGCAAAATTTTCCAGACGCGTGATCTCGCTCCGGGTCGAGCTAAGCAGGGAGTTATAGATGAAGACAGTGGGGATGGCGACCAAGAGAGCGGCCACAGTAGTGAGCAAGGCACCTGATACGCCTGGTGCCAATTGGTCGATTGTGGCACCGCCCTTTTCCATGGAACCAAAGGCGTCCATCACCCCCCACACGGTACCGAGAAGACCAAGAAAGGGAGCTCCCGAAACAATAGTTGCAAGATAGATCATCTTGTCCTCATACCTGTCGGTGAGCTCAGAAAGGGTACGACGAAGCGCGTTTTCTACTTGGCTCATACGAGCCGCATGGCTTTCGGCACCACTCTTCTCGTGCTTACGGTAAGCCTCCATCGCTCGAGACACCAAACGCAGGAATGGCCCGCCCTCCCCCTTGAACAAGGCGTCGTCGTAATGCATGAGGCTGGGCAGTTCGTGAATTTTCTTTTCGTGACGGGCATTGAACTGCTTCAACTTCCGCAGGTCGGAATACTTCGAATATATGAGCGACCAAGCGTAGATGCTGAGTCCGAACAACGCGAAGATGACGCACTTGCCGGCAAAATTGGAATTCCAAAAGTAATCGAAGACGTTTGCATCCGCGATGAAGGGACAGTCGTAGGTAAATAAATTCGTTAGCATAGCGTTGAGTTTGCGTAAAAATAGACCAATGACATCACTAATTGTTCAATAAGGTAAATGAAAGAGCGCAATGAAAAAGGATAGGAATCGCCATATAGTAGTTTTCCGGCAACTTCTAAAATGGTTTTTTAGGAGAAGTTTCCGAAACCAAAAATAGAGTCGTTAAGGCATGTTAATTAACTCGTAGGCCAATCGCTTTAGGTTTGCGAAAAAAGGCTTTCACGTCCAATTGTCAGCCGAAATGGAAAACGCTGAAGAAACACTCAAGGAAGCGGAAGAACGAACCTTCACTCTAACCGGGCACAAAGCCTTGGTAGGTCTTGACGGTTTCGTCGATAAGATAGTCACGCCCGTCAACCAGCGGCATGGCATGGGGGAAAACTTCGATCCAATTGAGACCATATCCGATCTTGGATCTCGGATCAGTGCGGCGGCAGGCAAGAGCGCCAACATCGAACTATTTTCCAGATTCGACAAACTCGGCGGCAACGGCCCGATCATGGCAAACTCACTATTGTCGCTAGGATTGCCTACCCGATACGTCGGTGCACTGGGGCGATCCAAACCGCATCCGGTCTTTAAGGATTTCGCAGAAAAAACGGACGCCATCACCTTGGCCGATCCGGGAATCACGACGGCCTTGGAATTCAAAGACGGCAAAGTGATGTTCGGCGACATGAAGAGCCTCGACGACGTCGATTACGCGCGAATCCTCGAAGTTTGCGGAGAAGGTAAGTTCATCGACATGCTCGCCCGGGCAAACTTGGTCGCAATCGTCAACTGGACGATGATTCCAAAGATGACGGCTACCCTTGTTGAAATTCTCGAGAAAATAATGCCGAATTTGCCACCACTGGACAGACGACAGTTTTTCTTTGACCTCGCCGATCCCGCCAAGCGTTCGCAGGAAGACATTTTAGAGGCGATGAGAGTTTTTGCTCGTTATCAAGCGCACGCCGAAGTCATCTTGGGGCTCAACTATAACGAAGCCATCCAAGTGTCGGAAGTTTTGGGATTGAATTCTCAAGACGATGATTCCACCGGATTACGGCAAATGGCGCAGGACATTCGCAATGAACTGGAACTGGCCTGCGTAGTCATCCATCCGGTGAGCTCTGCGGCCTGTGCCACAAAGGAAGACAGTTGGTGGGCGCCGGGGCCGTTTACTCCTAATCCAAAAATCACGACTGGGGCGGGCGACCACTTCAACGCAGGGTTCTGCGCAGCTCGATTGTGCGGATTCTCGCCAAGGAGTTGCCTGACGCTCGCCAGTTGCACCTCCGGTCACTATGTTAGAACTGCACAAAGCCCGTCCTCCTCGCAGGTGTTAGGCTTTCTACGAGAACTTACACAAGAATTATGAGTCACGACAAAGGAATTTTAATTTCCTTCGAGGGATCGGAAGGATGCGGCAAGTCTACCCAGATTCGCCGAATCGCCGATCGTTTGGAGGATATCGATCACCGCGAGGTGGTGGTAACGCGCGAACCCGGCGGCACACTCATCGGCGAGGACATTCGCCACCTTCTCATGCACAAGGAGGAAGGCGAGGCCATGTTCCCCGAGACGGAACTTCTGCTCTTTGCCGCGAGCCGGGCTCAACTGGTGCGAGAAGTCATTTTTCCCGCCGTAGAGGAAGGAAAAATCGTACTTTGCGACCGTTTTCTAGATTCCACTACAGTCTACCAAGGCGTAGCTCGACAAATAGCCGAGGACCCCGTGACTCAAATCAACAACTTTGCCGTTGGTGAAATCATTCCGGATCTCACCGTGATTCTTGATATTCCACCGGAATTAGGCATGGAGAGAGTTCGACACCGGGTGTCAGATATGCCCGATCGAATGGAGCAAGAAAACATCGAGTTCTACGGCAAGGTGCGCGAAGGTTACCTCCACTTGGCTCGATCCCTCCCCGAACGCTTCTTCGTAATCGACGGCGAACGCGAACCCGATGACATCGAGCTCGATATTTGGAATGAAATGCACGCCCGCTTCTTTGCGGAAGATTAGTAGTCACTGAATCGTGAGCGATTCCTCGGGAAGAACTAAACGCAACCTGGAGGCTCTCGAAGGCGACCTTGCCTCGGGGCGACTGCACCATGCTTTGCTTCTTCAAGGGAAAAATCTTTCGGCTTTGGAAAAAGGAGCCGTACATCTGTCCCGAAAGATTCTAGGAACAACCGAAAATGCCGAAGAACATCCTGATCTCTTCCACTTGCGACCTACCGGAAAAGCACGACTCATTACTGTGGAAAGCACCCGAGAACTGATCTCGGACCTCAACCGCTCCGCCAGTCAAGGAGAGAACAAGGTGGCCCTGCTCCATGAAGTTGACCGTATGAGACGCGAGGCCGCCAATGCCTTTCTCAAGACACTTGAGGAACCACCCCGCGGCACGTTCATCCTAATGCTGACCACGCGACCTTACTCGCTCCTGCCCACCATCCGAAGTCGCTGCCTCCAGGTACGCTTGGAGGAAAAGTTCGAGGAACTTGAGGACGAAGAATGGAAAAACTGGCTAAGCTCCTACAAAGCTTGGATAGAGCTAGCTTCCGACCGTGAAGCCGTTCGCCGGGATATCGCCGCGCCGGTATTTATTGCCAACGGCCTAATCCTTAGCTTCAGGTCAATCATAGCCCGCAAAGCGGATGAGGTCTGGGCACATCGTAAACAGAGCTTGCCGGAGGGCATCGACGAAAAGGAAATCGACGCCATGGAAGCAGGGATACGAAAAGGAACTCGAGCGACTCTACTCTGCGCGCTTGAAGAACGAACTCGGGATTTCGCCATATCCTTGGCCGAGGAGCGCGGACAAGAGTTACCCGCTCGCAAACTTGCTCGAGTGGTCGAGTCCCTGGAAAAAGCCGCCGGTCTGTTGGAGGTCAACCTCAAGGAGGAAACCGCGCTCGAATACTTCTGGCTTTCCTCCTTGCGGACATGGACGGCAAAATGATTGATTCACCATCTTCTCGAACATGAGCGACAGGACCATATTCCAGAAAATCATCGACGGCGAGATACCTGCGGACTTGCTCCACGAAGATGAGGAATGCATAGCGATTCGCGACGTAAACCCGCAGGCCCCCACCCATCTATTGGTAATCCCCAAGAAGCTCATCCCTCGCACCAGCGAAGCATCGGAAGAAGACCGATCGCTTCTCGGACACCTGTTGTTAGTCGCCAAAAATGTGGCTAGCGAAGAGGGTTTGGACGAAGGGTTTCGCATAGTGGTTAACAACGGACCCGCAGGTGGCGAATCCCTCCCCCACCTTCACGTCCACGTCTTGGGTGGCAGGCAAATGGGATGGCCGCCGGGATGAAATTGCTCACACTTCCATTTCGCTTAATGGGTGTAACTGCCCTCCTTTCGGGAACCCTTGTCGCAGACGTCGTAATCACCACCGATGGTTCCCGCCTTGTGGGAGAAGTCGTTGGAATGGAAGACGGCAACCTGACTCTTCTCACCAAATACGCAGGCAGCGTTCGGGTATCCCTTCCGGAAATAACGAGCATCCAAACGGAAAACCCGGCCTATTTGCGCCTGGAAGACAACCGGACCATAGAGGGAATAGTCGCCCCGGCGGACGCAGGAAAACTAAACGTGGGAGTGCCTCCCGTTTTAGTCGAACTGGAAAACCTGCAACACCTTTGGCGGGAATCCGAAAAGGACCCCGTCACCGTCGCCAAAGACAAACTGGCAAAGGCGAACCGTATGAAGTGGAAGAATTCAATGGGCTTCGACCTCACGGGCAGTTCGGGAAATACGGAAGACTTCGGTCTTGGCCTTCGGGCCGACTCGACCTACGGCAACAAACTTCGTGCCGTCGACCTCTACCTATCCTACAACAATAGCCACAAGGAGGATGTGACCATTGTGGACGAGACCAAAGGAGGGGCCGAATACGCTTCCCAATTCTCTGACCATTTGGGTTGGTATGCAAAGACGGATCTCGAGTCCGACCGCTTGGAAGAAATCGACATCCGAGCAACCGTAGCCTCAGGGTTAAAGTACATTCTGTGGAACGAGAACGACAGGACTCTCTCTCTCCGGGCAGGTGCCGCCTTTCGCTACGAAGCCTATCAAGAAGGCAGCGGAAACAACTTAGACGATCCCGCCATCGACTTCGGTCTCGAACATTCTCGCAGGTTCTCGGATTTGCTATCGGTGGAAACGGACGTCACCATGGTCCCAAGCATAACCGATTTCAGCAATTACCTGCTTACCCAAGATTCGGCGTTGGTGGTACCTCTCGGGAAAAAGTCGCCATGGAAACTTCGCTCAGGTCTCGCCAACAGTTACAACAGCACCCCCGCCCCGGGGAAAGAGGGCTTGGACTTGAAGTATTACATACGATTGGTCTATTCTTGGGAGTAAGTGCCACGAGAGGACGAGTTAAGTCGCCCAAACTGAAAAGCCAAAGTCGATAAAGACTAAAAGTGGCAGGATCTTTTTTAAGCC
>CALBIN010000551.1 GCA_937893275.1 uncultured Opitutia bacterium
CTACGTCGGGTACCGAGGTCTGCATTCGGAAGGCGAGTTCGTACGACTTGATTCTAGCCTCGAGGGCCGCGTCGCCGGGATACTTGCCTGCGGTGATTCGATTTAATCGGTTCACTAGACCGAAGCCGAGTCGTTGCTCTTCCATTGGGAATTCGCCCTCAGGTTTGGCGAAGTCGAGGGGCTTCTTCGGATCGATCTTTAATTTTACCTCGTCATAGGCAGGACCTAGGTAATGGCCATCACTTCGGTCAAAGTAGCGTGGTCCCATGCCTATGAATTGCGGAAGGTTCTCATTGAGCGTACCGAGACCGTAATTGATCCATGCGCCGATTGTGGGTACGCGCGGATCCAACATATGTCTGCCGGAATGAAACTGCACTTGGGCCCCGTGATTGTCATCTGTGGTCCACATTGAGCGAATCACCGAGATGTCATCAATGCATGAACCGACGTGCGGGAACCAGTCGCTTACCTCAATCCCGCTTTTGCCATATTTCTTGAAGCCAACCTGAAGCGGAAAAAGCTTATTACGTTGCTGACCATTGGCATCGTTCACAACAACAACGCGGACCTTCTTGAGCTTTTCGCGATCCTGAACATGACTGAAGGGGGTCTCTGCAATTGATTTCCCCGCGTATTTATTGAGTGCGGGTTTGTGGTCGAAGCTCTCCATGTGACTGACGCCACCTCGCATAAAAAGCCAGATTACGCTTTTAGCTTTTGGAGCAAAATGTGGGTCGCCGTCGATAGCACCCATGCCTTGTGCACCGAACCCGTCCGAACGGAGGATGGATCCAAGGGCGAGGGAACCAAAGCCGAGGCCGGCTTTTTCAAGAAAGTGACGGCGTTGAAGGAGCATGAAGTCAGCGAATGGAGATGAAGTCGTTGTGGTTCAGTAGAGCGTGTACCAACCGAGCGTGGATTCTGGTAGTCGATGGTGTTCCCTTTCCCTTGAAAAGCAACTGGGATATTTCCTCAAAAAACATTGTGCATTCCTTTCTTTCCAGTTCGTCAGGATCGCGGCCAAGCAAGGTCTGAAAGGCCTTTTCGACAAAGGCATCTTGGTCATTTTCAGGACTTGCTTGCGATAACTGTGCAGCAATTGAAGAAGCTATCTCGATGGCTAGTTTGCTGTTGGACATGGCCAGCGCCTGTTGAGGCACGACGCTTTCGCTTCGACGATAGCACTGCAGGTGATCGGCATCGTTGAACATCTTGAGAAACTTGTCCTGTTGGTCTCGCGAATGTTGGAAGTATAGGCTTCGGCGGTTGCCGGAACCAGGAGCGATGGAGGGGCCTCCCATCGCGGTATCCAGTTTTCCTGCTAGTTGAAGCAAGCTGTCTCGCACGAGCTGCGCCTCCATACGTCGGGTGTTCATTCGCCAGTAGAAATTGTTCGATAAATCTTTGGCTAGGTTAGCAGGAGGAGCTCCCCGGATTGATGTGCCTAGACGATAAGTCTTTGAGCTAACCATAAGCCGGTGCAGGTGTCGAAAGCTCCAGTTCGCTTCCATGAATTCAGCCGCAAGGTGATCAAGCAGAACCGCCTGCGGTGGTTTCTTTGTCCGCAAGCCGAAATCAAATACGGATTCAACTAAAGGTTGACCGAAATGTCTCATCCATACCTGATTTATTGCAACCCGGGCGGTGAGAGGGTTTCGGCGAGAAGTTATCCACTTGGCCAACGCTAGTCTACGACCGGTGCTGGTTTTGGGGTAGATCACCGGGTAATCGGCTTCCTTGTGGGCGGGAGATTCCAGTGCCTTTTTAGAGGATCGGGTAGAGGAGTATTGTGCCTTACCCTCTTTGGCGGCCTTGATTTTTTCCTCAGCGGCCGTCATCTTTTTCTTGGCGGCGTTCACTTTCCCCTTATCTCCCGGAGTGGCGAGAAGGTCATGATTGGCCTTGGCAATTGTAAGTTCGGCTTCTTTCCGAGCCGCATTGTTGATCAGTGCCTGCAGGGACTGGTCTTTTGATGTCCTGCGAAACTTAGCGCAGTCTGCCTTGAAGGTGGCTTCGATGGATTCTATTTCCGCCTGAGCGATCAGGAGTTTCGCCTCGGATAGTTCCACGGAATGCTTTGGGTTCCGGTCGGGTTTTGGACTGTCTTTGGGAGAGATCAGTTCCAGTTCGTCGGATAGTGAACGAATGGTGATGGAGTCAAAGGCCACCGTGGCGTCGAATCCCGAGAGACTGATGCTCCCGTTCGGTCGCCGGTCGGGTAGTTTGTATGCGACGACGAACTCGTCGTCCAGCCACACGTTGATCAAGCGGTGGCGGACCGCAAATCGCAGTTCGTATGTTCCGCCGATCATAATCGGTTGCGATACCTTCCCTGCGAGTGGATAGGTTTGTTTTCCGTTTCGAGTGTAGGCTACATGCAACTTCGGGCTGGGCGTATGAGCACTGGTGTAGACGAAGTTCTCGTATTTCCCGTCCTTCGATTGATCGAAACGGAAAGTGACCGACTTGTAGGTTGCTCCACCCGTGTGGGTGTATCGACAGGTCAGTTCAAAGTTCTCGGGATGCGGTTTTATAAGCCGGAGCATGGCGGCGTCACGGGTCGGTTTGGTTAGGTGAAGAGCACCGTCCTTGTATTCCCAATCTTTCCCGACAAGTTCCCAGACCTTTGGATTCGGTTTATCAAAGTCGTCCGTCACCTCGAAGGTCGTAGGTTTGTCGGTTGTCAGAAGATCATCCTTAATTGGTTTAGGTTCCGCCGGGATTTTCACTTTATGTTTCGCTTTCTCTTTGGCCATCTTTCTAGCCTTGTCCAAAGTGAGTTTGGCTGAGTCCAACTTTTCGCGGGCAATGCTCATTCTGTTTTTGTGTACGTAGTCTCGCGTTGAGGGTGCAAAGGCGAAAGCGGGAAGTTCCACTGGTTGAATCTTCGGTGCGAAGGAAGCAAGGATCGCGGGGACGCCGGCCTCGATGGTTGTATTCTTATCGGGATTCTTAGGGTCTCCTCGAATGTCGAGAAATGTCTTTATCTCCAGATGATCATCGAAGACGCGCGGTAGTCCATCCTTCTCGAAATCCGTTTCATCAGGAACGGGATCCAGTCGGACCTGATGTGGCTCGAAGATAGCTCTGAATGCGTAATAATCGACCTGCGTGATCGGATCGTATTTATGGTCGTGACATTTGGCGCAGTTCAGGGTGAGACCGAGAAATGCCTTCCCCGTGTGTTCGATGGTGGCGTCAAGCCAAGTGGTCCGGTTGAAAAGGTAATAATTACGGGCCAGAAACCCTGTGGCTTGCAAGGCTTTGGGGTCTTCTGGAAAAAGTTCGTCGGCAGCAAGCATCTCCTCGATCATTCGATCGTAACCCTTGTCTTCGTTGAGCGACTCGATGATCCAGTCGCGCCAATGCCAAATGTGCTTCTGACTATTGCGTAGCTGGGCCCCAAGCCCATACCAGTCGCTGTAGCGCCAGACGTCCATCCAATGGCGAGCCCATCGCTCGCCGTGTTGGGGGCTTTCCAATAACTCGTTCACGATCTCCTCCCACGGTCTCTTGTCGTTCAATTGTTCAAGTGATGGCGGAAGTCCGATTAGGTCGAGGTACAACCTTCGTAGCAAGATTGAGCGAGACGCTTCGGGTTGTGTTTTGAGGGAGAGACGGTCACGTTGTTGTTGAAGCAGAAAGTCGATGGGATTGCCGGCATTTGGAGAAACAACCGATTTCTTCGGAACCTGAAACGCCCAGTGTTCATCCGGTGCGAGAGGAATGACTTCCTTTGGCGCCTTAGCTCCTTGATCAATCCATTGCCGCAACAAGGTAATTTCATCTGCTTTCAATGCAGAGCCTTCCTTCATGGGCGGCATACGGTCATCACCCTTATCCAGAATCCTCTCGATCAGCAAACTCTCGGCCGCCTTGCCGGGAACGATTACCTTTCCCTTGAGCATCAAGGCCCGAGTCTCAAGCCTAAGCTTTGCCTTCTGTTTGAGCACTCCATGACAAGCATAGCACTTGGTCGACAAGATCGGCTTGATCTGGCTCAGGTAGTCAACTCCCTGAACTGGTTGGCGAGCGTCGACCACTCCCGCAGTGATGCCCAATATGAGGCCAATTCTAATCCAACTGGCAAAAAGGCTCATCTTTCGGCATGCCTCCGATCAGACGGAATCCCAAATCGATTCACCTGAAACTCCTTGCCTAAGGGGTAAAGAGAATCGCCACCTTCATTAATCCGAACCAAGGAAAATTGTCTAAATCTGCTCACTGTGGATTAAATGGTTTTGCATCAAAGTATTTTCAGTAAATTTGATGCTCTCAGGAAACTACGGCATCGACAATCCATTAGAGTGTCATCATTAAATTCTTTTTCATACCAACCTAACGAAATATCAATGAAACCGATCCTATATCTTCTAATTGCCAGTTTCTTCCTAAGTGGCTTCTCTTTTCAATTGATGTCCCAATCTCTCACTTACGAAGGAAGCTCCGGCGTCGGCAAAGGCAAGCACATCGTCTTCATTGCCAGCGATCACGAATATCGCGGTGAGGAAACCTGTCCCGCCATCGCCCGTATTCTCGCCAAGCGCCACGGATTCAAGTGCACCGTGCTGTTTGGGTTGGACAATGACGGATACATCAAGCCGGGTTCATCGAAGATTCCTGGCATGGAAGCCTTGGGCAAAGCCGATATGATGTTCCTATTCCTTCGCTTTCTTGCTCCGGATGATGTCACGATGAAACCTTTTACGGATTACCTTGACCGTGGCGGACCAGTGCTAGGACTCAGAACTACTACCCATGGTTTCAATGGCCTCAAGGGCAAAAACAGCAAGTACAACTACAATTCACGTGACAAAAGTTACGATTGGGGCTTTGGCCGCCAAGTGATCGGTGAAACTTGGCGACCGAGGGAAGGTGCGGGACATTATGGGAGCAACCATAAATTCAGTACTCGGATGTTCGTGGTGCCTGAGCAAACGGATCATCCTGTTGTGCGTGGGGTGACAGATATGCACGCCATGGCCGGGGCCTACAGCGCCGTACCCATCGAGGGTTCCGTCATACTCGGCAAGAACCAAGTGCTCGATTCCATGAAACCCGATGGCAAACCTTTGGCCAACAAGCCGCCCAGTCCTTGCATTTGGGTGCGCGAATACGAATCAAAGTCTGGTAAAAAGGGACGCGTCTTCGCCAGTACCCAAGGCGCTTCCGAGGACATCGTCAGCGAAGGTGTCCGTCGCGTAATCATCAACGGTGTCTTTTGGTGCATGGGCTTGGAGAAAAGCATCAAGGCGGACATGAGCGTCGACTTCGTGGGTCCCTACAAACCCACTACCTTTAGTTTTGGCGGAGGTCGCAAGAAAGTTAAGCCGTCAGATCTCGCCGGGTTCGAAAGTCAGCTCCTGCCCGAGACCAAGCGCTAAGCTATCATTTCGGGATCGATCTGTTCAGCTTACTTACCAAGGGCGCGAGCAAATAGAATGATCGAGGCAATTTGCTCTTCGTTGAGGACTCCGTCGTAGATCGGCATGCCTGCTTCCCCGTTGACTGCACCTTCGGCAACCTTGGC
>CALBIN010000552.1 GCA_937893275.1 uncultured Opitutia bacterium
CACAACCGATGGAGTCAGGAGCAAATCTTCCCGCTAGAGAATCCTTGGCTTGGTTACTCGGGCATTCCCCAAATATAATCGTCATTCCGGGCACTACTTCTACTTCCCATCTTGAAGAGAACGTTTCGGTCTGGAATCTCGTCTAGATTGTTGAAGAACCTCTTCCTACGAAGTGTTGAAGTTCATTCTCATAGATTGAGAAACGTTTAATTAGTCCCAGTACCAAATTGGGAGCCGAGTCGGTTTTTTCGTGAAGATCTTAAGCGTTTTGGCGGGAATGTTTTTCTTATGCACGATGACGTGGTCGACGTGCTCGTCGAACCATGAGTCGAAGAGGGTCCAGAGCCCCTTTTGACCCTCCTCATCACCCCAGCTGTTCTCGATGAGCCATTTTTGAGGAACACCCTTCCTGAGGTCGGTCCCGATGATGGCCATCATGTGTCCGGCTCGCTGAGCACACAGGCGCTTGCGTTCCGGTTTGGATAATTCGATCTCGATACCGAAGAGAGATTCGTAGTCAAAGAGCTTGTGCTCCATCAATCCGTGCTTGGTGGATTGGTCGATCCCCATGTCCACCCCGAACGGAATCGGTTCATCGGACAGGATTGCCTTGAGGCAAATCTTCTTGATGGGCTCGATCTCGAGGTTCACGAAATTCATTTCATCCGTACCTATGGTACCGTATTGCTCATCGAAGACGTAATGCTTATCAAAGGGCCTGTCGGGAGCATGGAAAAGACAGTAGTAATCGGAAAGCTCGAGACCGATCGTTTCCTTGAAAAAGCTTTGCGGGGTGTATTTCTTCCAAGCAGTGAGCCGATCCTGTTTAACGCCATTCTTTGCTTTAGCCGTTACATTCCCTTTTTTCTCTTTCTCGTGGCGCCACTCGAATTCGGCTGGGGGCTTTCCGAGGTTAAGGGCAAGGAATCGATAAACGTCCTTCATGGCTCCCTCCTTGATCCTTCTTAGGGCGGTCTCCTTTGATCCCTTGCCATGCTCCCTCAGGATTTCAGCAGCCTTGGAACGGAGAAGCTCGGCCAGCACCTTGCTCATGATTCTCGTGTCCTTGTTGTTTCTGGTCTCGGGCATGACGGAGGCGGGAACCAACCCGTATTTCTCGATCAACGTCTTGGCGTATCCCCACCAACCCCCGTCTCCGGCAATCCCCTGATTGAGAATTTTCCAAGTGCGATCGAGGGGGTCGGCCTGCCGAAGCGTGATGACGCCTTCCAAGTAACGGTTCCCTTTTTCCAAAAGGTCCCAAAACTGAAGGTAGGCGGTGGAGAACTCGAAATTTTCCAAGCCCAGTTTCTTGATCACCTTGGGTCTGAGAAGATTAAGCGAGGCATGCAGCCAGCAAAGCCCGGCGGACTTTTGATTGGTTATCCCCTTGGTCGTGACTCGGTGGCTGAAATGCCCGTCGTCCTTGGCTTTGAGTTCATGACTGAGGGCGAGCTCATTGAGATCGGAATGGGTGATCGCATTGAAACGGGCCCGGTCGGCTTCGTTCATCTCAAAGGATGAGTGCAACCGGGTAAGCAAGGGGCCGGAAAGGGAGCCTTTGGCAGGTCTTGCGGACTTCCGTTTTGCGGACGCTTTGAGCGTCATGAGAGATTGGGGGTAGTGTGTTTGATCAGGCGATCAGCTTGCGTGCGGCCAAGTTGTTCAGTCGGTGTGTGACCTCGATGACGCCGTCTGTCACCATCCTGTTGTAGGTTCGTCCGTCGGTGGTGTTGACCCCATGGCCCTTCACCGCCTTGCGAAGGGGAGCGAGGGCAGGATCCTGATGATGAAAGAGCTCGACGAAAACATGCTTCAGTTTACCCGTCGGGGCATAGGCGGCGAGGAGGGCGCCGATCCAGCCGTCATCGGTAGAGAGGCACCCGCGGGTTGTTTTGGCGGAGGCGTGAAAGATTCCGAGGGCGTCGCTCTTGGCCAGATCTTTGATGACCTTTTCGTTTTCAGCGATGGAAAGATCGGAATCCCCGCAGTGGGCAGCGTCGATCATGACTTTGAAGAACTTCTTCTTTATCTTCTTGTTGATAGCCTTGACCACCTTGGCGGCTTTGGCCGCGTTGGTGAAAT
>CALBIN010000553.1 GCA_937893275.1 uncultured Opitutia bacterium
CTTCAAGTTAGCTAAGGATGCGTCCACTCCCGAGACGATCCATACGTCTCCCCCGTGAGTGCAAACCGCCATGCGACCGTCGGGAAAGAAGGCGAGGGCAGAGGTACGTAACCACACCTTGCCCGGTTTCTTGAGCGGTAGGGTGAGCTCGTCGAGAACGTAGGCTCCTTTACTTTCGGAAAGTTTGCCCTTTGTGGTTAGAACATCGGGCCAGCGAAGTTTTCCTCCGTGAAGAAGAGTTTTGGGATCGGGCAGCCGTTTCGTTGCCTTTAGGTGATTCAGGTAGCCGCTGAATGAGAGCAGTCGGGCATCGGTTTGGCCAGCGTGCCGAACGACTTGAAACAGCCTGCTTTTCTTGGATGCGGGAATGGTGAGGACGGTTCGTCCCTGATCATCGAAGTTCCAGCTCATGCCCTCGGTTTGCCCAAGGGCGGCTGCTGCTGTGAATTGGGTGGCTTTGCCTTCCTCCAGAATCAGAGCCACCGCCATTTTCCCGATATTGCCATTGGCTTTCCGATCCAATTTCACGTTGGGTGCCTTGAAGCCGAGAAACCCTCTGTTGGCATCATCGTTTCCTAGCTTGGTTACGGCCAGCTTCAGGGACTTTGTCCCAGGCCCGACCCGTAGGGTTTGAATGATTGCCCCGAATCCTCCCGCCTTGGCCGGTGTCTCGATTATTTTTCGCTTGTTTATGGAATAGGAGAGAATCACTTTATTTCCGTGGAGGTAGTGACCATCGTAACCCATCCACTTTTCCGGCATGGGACCACGCGGGTGGTTTTCCCATTTCGGGTAATCGAAGCTGCCTTCATGCGCCCATCGCCAGGTTTGCAGGCCGTCAATCAGGTCGCCTTGAATCTCGGGCACGCTCTCGCCACGTTCGCGATAATGCTGGGTCCCCTTGAGGTTGAGGAATCCGCCCTGCCAAAGTCCCGCTTGATCCATCGTGTGGAGGTTGTAGCTGATGGCGTGCCCGTCGCCCAGTTTGACCGTGAGCACGCTCGATAAATCTCGTCTCAGTTGCGACGCCAGGGCCGGCCCGAAGTCACGTTCCACCTGCCTGATGACGACCGCCGCTGTATTCACCGTGGGCAAGCCTGCCAGATACTCATCCGTGATGGGCACGTACTTGGGGTGCATGGGTTGCATGAACTTTTCCCGAACGTAATGGATTACGTCGTAGCGCTCCTGTGGGGTCATCCATGCCTGGGGTCCCATTAACCCATTCCCGTTTGTCAGCGTGAGGAACATGGCGTAGGGGTCGGTTCCGAATTTCAGTTCTCCTTCTCCGAATGCTTTTGCGATAGGCAGGGTGGGGGTCTTACCGTCACCTCCGTGGCAATTGATGCAGAGGTTCCCGTAGATGGTCTGCCCACGACTGAAAGCTGAATCGTCCAGCTTCTCGAGGATGGCCCGGTGGTCTACGGAATTGGCTTCCGTCTCGGCTTCCAGCCCCGATGCTAAGAGCAAATAGAGCAAGAAACTGCCGGCTGCTTTCACCATCCTTGCACTGAAATTCTTTCTTTAGTTTGGCTTTGGGAAAGAGGGGTCATTTCTTCACCGGTCCGATCAGTTCCACGAAGTTGCCGTCTGGGTCGTGAAACACCGTGATCCGCATCTTGCCCCCGAGAGAGGCCGGGGTTTTTCCGAGAGTCTTCACCTTGGCCTTCTTCAGGCGAGCGAGGGCATCGTCCATGTCGGATACGCGAAGAGTGAGGTAGCTTATGCCTATGGTGGAGTGAATGAATTTCTGGTCGGGTTTGGCCCCGGGACGTTTTGGGAACGCCATAATCTTAAGCCGGGCAGAATCCGGCGAATCGCCCAGTACGAACACCCTGACCTTCGCCGGTTGGTTGTCGGTGAGTCCGAACTGTGTCGCTTTTTCGGCCGAGGCCTCGAAACCCTTCACCTCCTTCAAGCCCACCACCTCGGTGTAGAACTTCACCGTGCGTTCGAGATCCTCCGCCACCATACCGACGTCGACGATCCCCTTGGCGAACTTTGCGGGTTGTCCGGACAGCGACAGCATGCACATAGTTACGAACAGTAGAGTAATAATATTTTTTTTCATGGATTTGGATGAGCGTGAGTAGAGGAATATATCTAATGGTGAAAGGTTTGGACTCAGGTTTTTCGAGTCTTTTCCCATGAGCCCGTTACAGCCAAGGTGAGACCTCGGCCTTGAATGTTAACGAAGAGGGTGGTCCCGTCCGGGGAGAAGGTGGCTCCCGCCAACTCGCTTCCGCCTGATGAATTGCGGGCCAGTTTGTAGAACTTTCCCTTGGGAGTCACGCCGACCAAATATTGCTTGCCGCCTCCGTCCTCGCAGAGGATCACGTCGCCCCACGGAGCCACGGTCAGGTTGTCGCAGTTGTCGACCACGTCCTTGTCATTGGGTTCGGCGAAGAGTTCTAGCTCATTGCCCGTCAGCTTCCATACCTGTCCGTATTTCTTTTTTCCGCCGTTTGTGCAAGTGAAGTAGATTCCGTCGTTGCCGTACCACATGCCCTCGCCTCGCGCGAAGCGGGCGGCGCCTGCGGCAAAGCCTCGGAATCTGAGGTCGTCCTTGGGGGACTCGACATCGTCAATATCCATCCATGAAATAGCGATCTTTTCGCCGAGACGGACGGTGGTTTTTTCCCAGTTTCGTGTGTCGAGGCTCTTCTTTCCGGCTGCCACTAGGGCTTGGAGCTTTCCACCTTGGGCAAGCTTGCCCGCAACTTTGGGAAGAAAACGATAGATCAACCCATCGTGCCTATCTTCGGTTTCGTAGACGTAACCGGTTTCGGGGTCGACGGCGATGGCCTCGTGGTTGAAGCGCCCCATGCCCTTGAGCGGGATGGGGTCGGCGAGTTTCGGCTGGTCTGTAGCCGGTACTTCGAAACACCAGCCGTGATCCTTGGCGCAAAGTTTCCCCGCCTTTTCCACGGTTTCCTCGCAAGTCACCCAGCTGTCCCAAGGCGTAGGGCCTCCGGCACAGTTTCGGAGGGTGCCGGCGAGACTGAGAAATTGCCGAACCACCTTCTGCTTCTTCGTGTCGTAGACTACGGTCGATGTGCCGCCGAGGGAAGGAGCCGCCTTGCCGGAGTCGTACATGCTCTTGCGCAATTCGTCGGTTAGGTTTTTGTTGCCGGAGCCGAACGCTCCACCTTTTGCTCCCGATCCGGCGTTCACCTCATGGTTGCGGACGAGCAAGGTGAGACCGTCCGGACCCTTGAAGGTTGCCATGCCGTCGGGGGCTCCGGGCAAGATAAGCCCGTCGTCCATCTTTTCACCTGCTCTTCCGATTATCCGGTAGGAAAATCCCTTTGGCAGGTCGATTACGTCTTCGGGATCGGATTGGAGGTCTCCGTAACCGGTTATTGCTTGGCTGTCTTTTTTTTCGGCGAATGCACTGAACGATCGAAGGCCGGCGAAACCGATTGCCGTGGCCGAGGCGTTGAGGAGAAACTGGCGTCTTGCTTTCATGATATTTTGGTTATTGGGAATGTGCTGGCGAGTACCACTTGTTCATCAATCTCGATAAGGATCGAGTAGTTGCCAGCTACCTCGAATTTGAGGCGTTGGATATCGTTTATTAGGTTTATCCTGTGATGGGGTCCGGGCGACTCGAATTCCTTCTCGATGATGGTGCGTGGAGGCTCGTCCGACATGGGAATGCCGATCGTGATCTTGAGGTCGTGCTTACCTGCGGTGAGGTCCGAGAATGACAGGAACCAGATCATGCGCGGGTGCACCACCGGGAATTCTTTGGCTCGCAGGTTGGAGAAGATTCCGAGCAGGGTGTGCTTGCCGGTGGCCGGATCGACGTAGACGGAATCGCAGGTTATCCAGGCGAGGATTTGTGGTTTCGTTGACATTGGTTTTTAGTTGGCTGACAACCCACTCCTGACGAGCAGGGCATCGGGATCGGGGTCGCGGCCCATAAAGTCGCGGAAGAGTTCGTCGGCCGGTTTCGAGTTTCCCTTGCTAAGGATGCAGTTACGGAAGGATCGACCAGTGTCGCCATTCATTACGCCTTCCTTCTTGAAACGGGTGAAGGCGTCGGCGTCCAGCACCTCTGCCCACTTATACGAATAGTAAGCGCAAGCATAGCCGACGGGACTGCCAAAGAGATGACTGAAACGGCGCACGATGCTGGGTGGTTTCGTTTTACGTTCTGCGACGTATCCTTGGAGTACTTCATCGAGAGAAACATCGAGATTCTCGTAGCCTGCCACGGACAGTTTTCGGTGTAGTTCCAAGTCCATCTTCCCCAGGCATAACTGTCGCATCATTGCATTGGCCGTCATGTAGTTGCGGGCTCGCAACATTTTTTGGAAAAGTTCCTCCGGGATCGTCTTTCCCGTTTCGTGATGGAGGGCGAAGAGATCGAGGCTGTCTCGTTCCCAGCACCAGTTCTCCATGATTTGGGAGGGAAGCTCCACGAAGTCCCAAGCCACGTTTACGCCGCTTAGGCTTTTGTGCTTCACTTCGCTACATAGATGGTGAAGCAAGTGTCCGAATTCATGAAATACGGTTTCCACCTCACGATGGGTGAGTAGGGCGGGCTTGCCTTCCGTCGAGGCGGTCATGTTCCCACACATAAGACCGAGGTGAGGTCCTAGAGGGGAACCGTCTTCTCCCGGTTCTCCGGTCTTCAAGAAATTCATCCAGGCTCCCGCCCGTTTGCTTTCCCGTGGGTGCCAGTCGGCATAGAAGGATCCCAGGTGCCTGCCGCTTTCGTTGTCGTATATCTCGTAGAATTTCACCTCGGGGTGCCAGACGGGTACGGCTTTCTTCTCATCGCCGTCGAGGGCATTGGCAGGTTGGCCGTCGAAACTTGTTGAGCGTTCCTCAATGCGGAGTCCGAAAATATTGGAAACCAGAGAAAACATTCCCGAGAGCACCGAATCGATGGGGAAGTACGGTCGCAGTTCCTCTTCATCGAAAGCATATAGCTCCTGCTTTTGCTTTTCCGCCCAATAGGAAACTTCCCAAGGTTCCAACAAACTGTTTTCACCTTCCGTTTTTTGGGCCTTGTATGCTTCCAGTTCTTTGTTTTCCCGGCTAAATGCTTCCGCCGTCTTGTCACGCAGGTCGGAAACAAAGGCATCGGCCTTTTGTCCGTTCTTTGCCATGCGGCGAGAAAGCGCCACGTCGGCGAAATTATCTTTTCCGAGCAAGGTCGCTTTCTCCAGTCGCAGGTTGAGAATTTGGTCGATTACTTCGGTGTTTTCCCATTTGTCCTGCCAGCCGATCTTGGTCGCGGCTTCCCATATTTCTTTCCTTATGGAGTCGTCCTCCAAGTATTCGAGAACAGGAGAGATGGAAGGCGCTTGCAAGGTGAAGCGCCAGCAAGCTTCTTTGCCGTCCTTTTGTTCCAATTTGTCCTTCGCGGATTGACGGGCGGCGTCCATGGCGCTGTCGGGAAGGCCTGCCAGTTTACTTTCATCTCTAATAATCAGATCCCACGCATTGGTGGAATCGAGAACGTTCTCGGAGAACTTTTGCGTGATTTTCGCTAATTCCTCCGAGATGGCTTCCAACCTGTCTCGCTTCTCTTGAGAAAGGTCGGCTCCCGCCTCTCGGAAGTCCGCCATGGTTTCCTCGAAAAGACGTTTGTCGGTGTCCGTCAAGTTTTTCGCTTCCTCCGTTTCCGCGAAAACCTGCAAGGCAGACCAAATGTCGGGGTCCAAGGCGATTTTTGCTTCGAAGGCCGAAACCTTAGGCAGCATTTCATTGTGGGCCACTCGAAGCTCATCGGAATTGCAGACGGAATCAAGGTGCGACACCTTCCCCCAGCAGTCGTCGAGCTCAG
>CALBIN010000554.1 GCA_937893275.1 uncultured Opitutia bacterium
TGATATTTATTTCAGGTAGATGAATTCCTTCATATTGAATAGGGCGAGAGCGAGATCATTTAGGCCAGTTGGAGAGTTGCTGCCCAGATCATCGTAGGCCTTCAGGCTTTTTTGCAAATCGGCAATTTTGTCCACGATTTTTTCGCGATCCTTTTTTTCATTGGCCGATAGTGCGGCTAGGAGGTCTTTTTCAGAGACGTATTCGGATGCTCCGCCGAACGAAGCCATCACGGCATCGGGTTCCAGAGCCCGGTCATAGATCCGAACCTCACGGATTCGTCCGTCCAAGGATCGCCCAGGGCCGGCCGGAAGGTGACGTACGCCGAAGGACAGCAAGCTGTTGCCTTTTGGAAAAGACGCCTTGCCGGTCTTGTAGGATTTGCCGTACGGGCGACCATTGCGGTAGCCCGCGACGGCCCCATCCGATTGGTAAGTGATGGCGACGTGCACGAAGTCCTTGTCGGCCTCCTTCTCCTCGGTTCCGGCGAAAGATTTTGTGCGTCTGAAAGCGTTGCTTCCCGACATCCACCGTCTTCCTTCTTGTTCGGCGAATACGATCGAGTCGAAAATCGAACCGGTGGGCGACTGAATGGTTACGACCCCTCCCGCTCGCTGGTTCAGATTGTCCAGTTTCACCCAAGCCTCCAAAGTCTTTTCCCTGAAACTGATGGGCATCTTGTCCGTCACTACGTAACCTCCGCCACGTACGACCAGCTCGCCGTTTTCGATTTTGGCTCCATTCTTTGGATGGGCGGCAATTCCCTGAATCGCATCCTTCCAACCGTCGGCGAAGTTCCAATGAAGGTTGGGCTTGGGCCCTACGGACGCCTCCACCCCTTTCTTTTTTCGGCTATCAAGGATTTTGTTCCGAATGGGATCCAATATGGAGGCCAATGCCTTCGAGCTGTCGGAGAGACCTTTTTCCAAAGCGAGCTTTTCGGCCAATGCCTTTGACTGCTCAGCCGAGGCTCCTTGCAGGTAGGCAATCGCCCGTGCGGTTTCTTCCTCTTTGGCGGGACGACCGAGGGCGAGGCGAAACATGCCGGAGACTTTTTCGGACTCGGTTTCCCCCTTGGCGCTTTTGGCGAAGTCGAGGGCTGCTTTTATGACGAAGGGATCGTTCATCAGAGTTAGGGACTGGGCGGGAACGTTGGTGGCGTCCCGTCGACCCTTGGTGGTTGCAGGTACCGGAGCATCGAATACCGACAGGAAGGCATCGAGCGAGTTGCGTCTGGCTTGCCTGTAGACGGCTCTTCTGGAAGTGTTGCCGTTTTCGGAACCTCCTTCGGCCACACGATCCAAGTTCAGTCGCATGGATGCCGCCAGAAGGGAGTCGCGGATGGGTTCGGCTTCCAGTCTCTTAAGATGGGCGTGGGAGAGGAGATGGTTGTCGGGATCTTTTTCGATGGCTTCCGCCGATGGTCTCGAAGAAAGGCGAAAAGCCTTGGTGGTGGAAAGAAAGCTGATCATTTTCTTGATCGACCAACCGTCCTTGCGAAACTTCAGGGCAAGATAGTCGAGCAATTCCGGATGGCTTGGTTGTTCTCCCAGCCTGCCGAAATTGTCGGGGGTCCCGACCAGCCCTCGGCCGAAAAGGTGATGCCAGATTCGGTTGACGATCACTCGCGCGGCCAGAGGGTTGTCTGCGCGTAGAATGTCCTCTGCATACTCCAGTCGTCCCAAGCTGTTCTTAGGGTAGGGTGTGTCGTCGATGGCCTCGAGGAAGCGGCGTGGCACGGGGTCGCCGGGTTTCTTGTGGTCTCCTCGCACGAAGAGCGGTTGGTCGAAAGGCTGATTGTCGAGAATGCCCGGAGCGAGTCTTGGAGAGACTACCTCGGCTTCCATGCGACGGTAATCGGATACGAGTTCGGCCATTGCAGGGAGTTCCTTCAGCGTGACCGGGAGCAATCCCTTCCTTACGAAGTAGCTAAGCATCCTTGCTTGGGCGTCGGTGGCTTCTTCCTTTTCCCATGCGCCGATAGCCTCGTTCGTTGCCTTGGCGTATCGCTTGGCTAGGTCGACGGCATCGGTGGGGGCTCCGTTGTGGGCGAAGATCGGCGCCAGCGTCTCGGCAATCTCGTCTCGGGGCGCGGGTTGCCCCGGAGCGGCGAGGACCGCTTCGGTGACGCCCATCCACGATCGTGTCCCGCCTCCCGCTTCCACGGGATGATCGCGGTTCGTGGTCGCCTCCAAGTAGGCTTGGTCGCCCGACCAATATTTCGTGTTCCAGCTTACCCACTTTTCCTGATTGGGATCGGCCGAGCCCTTTGGATAAACCGTTCCTCTTCGCGGATAGTTCCATACCACGTAGCGCAGGGAGGTTCCCTTGTCGCCCGTGGCCCGGATCCATACGTTGCCTTCGTCGAAGGTGAAGCGAGGGGATGACATGGTTCCGTTGTGTTTCGTGGAAAGCAGGTGCGTATAAGCCCCCGAAGGCAGGATGCGGTCGAGAATGCGGTCGCCCGAGGGCAGAACGTGAAAGGAACCTGCGGGAGCTGGTTTGTCTCCAAGGCCGGGGCCACTTCGCGACCACCTCGCGTAATCCTTTTCCTCGCCCAGCCTCCAGCTTCCCCGATAGGCACCGGAATGACGCTTGTCCAAGGTTTCTTGGCTCGCTTGGTATTCCTTTCGCTGGCCATCCCATCCCTTGGCGAAATCGGCCTTCTTGGTGTTCCGCAGTCTTGCCCAAGTTCGCAGAGGGTTGTGGGCATTGCCGTCGCCTATGGCGTCCTGCCACTTCTTTGAAGGGGGTTTCTGCAGGAGATCCGCCAGTTGGCCGGCCGTTTCCTTCCAGGCTTTGGCCAGTTCTCCGCGTATACGTGTCTTCACCTCGGCCAGTTCAGCTACGTTTTTCTTGAGCAGGGCGGGAGAATCTATCACTCGCTGGGCGGGTCTTCCATTGGAGAGGATGCCGAAGAGAGCATAGTAATCCTTCTGGCTGATGGCGTCGAACTTGTGGTTGTGGCAGCGAGCGCAGGAAACGGTTAGCCCTAGAAAAGCCTTGGTCACGACGTCGATCTGGTCGTCCGTAAAGCGGACGTGCTCGTCGAGGGCGTCGGTGGGAGCGAACCCGTGCAGGACGAACCGCAGATGGGCCGTCCCGATGGCGGATTCGTTTAGGCCCAAGTCATCGTTCACTCGCGGATCAGGCAGGAGGTCTCCCGCCAGATGCTCGCGCACGAGCTGGTCGTAAGGCACGTCGGCGTTCAAGGCTCGGATCAGGTAATTGCGGTAGCGGAAAGAGTTCGGGATGTTTGGGTCGCCCTCGCTTCCGTGGGAGTCCGCGTAGCGCACCCAGTCCATCCAGTGCCGGCCCCATCGCTCCCCGAACTGCG
>CALBIN010000555.1 GCA_937893275.1 uncultured Opitutia bacterium
AGATCGAGTGCGGTCGTCTCGGTGATCTCCACCCAGCCCTTGGTTGCTACCTTGCCGTCGCGGGCGTCAATCCCGACAGCAATATGTTCTGCGCCAAATCGCTCGATCAGTTTTCGCGTCCAGTCGGGTTCAGCGCATGCTCTAGTCCCTATTATAGCTCGTTCTACACCCGCATTCAGCACGGTCTCGACAGCTTCTTCGTTGCGCAAGCCTCCGCCAAGTTGCACTCGCAGGTCGCCCAAGGCAATGATTCTGCGAACAGCTTCCAGATTAGAGGAAGAGCCTTCGAACGCTCCATCGAGATCGACGAGGTGCAACCACTCGGTTCCAGCCTCTTTCCAGGCTTGGGCCGGAACTACGGGGTCGTCGTGGTATACTGTTTCGGCGTCGGCGCGTCCTTGCAAAAGTCGAACACAACGACCAGCCTTCAGATCAATGGCAGGATAGATAGTCATTGTTAATTATTAAACCGGTTTTCGTGAAAGATGCCACGTCAAAACGGTCCTGATTAGGTTTCGGCTGGTTATTATCTCGAATTCTTCGTATTCCGATGTTTTGATTACCATCTTAGACTTAAATAAGCATGCCAAAAAAATCAGTTTCTCCAAAACCTCCTGCTTTTCTCGTAGAATTACTTGAAGCTCGTTCGCCATCCGGTTTTGAGGATGAGGCTCGAGCCGTAGTCGCCAAGTACGTTAAGCCTAAAGCCAATACCTTTGTGGTTGATGCGCTTGGCAGTTGCCATGCCACGTTGGGTCTGGACGGCTCTCCGACGCTCATGATGGCGGGGCACATCGACGAACTGGGTCTGATCATCATACACGTCGACGACAAGGGATTTCTCTACTTTGACGTAATTGGTGGTCACGATCGCACAATGATCTCCGGTCGACGAGTATCCATCTTGACGAAAAAGGGGCCAGTCAAGGGAGTCACGGGCAAGCGGGCCATTCACCTCATGAGCCCCTCGGATCGACGAAAGGTTCCCGAACTGCACCAGATGTGGATAGACATTGGGGCTAAGGACAAAAAGGAGGCTCTTTCCAGAGTGAGAATCGGCGATCCTGCAATATACGATCATGCTTTCGAGCCCTTGCATGGATCCTTGGCTGTAGCCAGAGCCTTTGACGACAAGACGGGGGCCTATGCCGTGAACGAAGCCCTTCTTCGCTTAGCCAAGGGGCGCAAGCCTGCTGCGAAGGTTGTTGCGGTATCTACTTCACAGGAAGAAATCGGAGTTCGTGGGGCTACGACATCCGCATATCTTGCCGATCCCGACGTTGCCCTAGTCGTCGACGTCAGTCATGCTACCGACCACCCCGATGCGGATCATCGCAAGTACGGGGCATTCACCCTTGGAGGCGGTCCCATCCTCACTCGTGGAGCAAATGCGCATCCAGCTGTCTTCGAGCGTCTTTACGATTGCGCGCAAAAAGAAATGATTCCCGTTCAGATCGAGGCTGATCCACGACCAACCGGTACGGACGCACGCGCCATCCAAGTTGCTCGTTCGGGAGTACCTACGGGAATCATCGGTATTCCTCTAAGATACATGCACACTCCCAGCGAAGTAATTGACCTTGATGACCTCGAAAACGTGGTTCGCCTTCTAGTTTCCTTTGCTCGTTCACTGAAGAAGGGAGAGAAGTTTTCCTAAAACGCGTGTCTTTGCGTTCCGGCTAACCGCCGGAATCTAACTAGTTCCGAATCGATCTCTGCGGGAACAAGGGAAAGAGAATAGCAAAGATTAAGCTGCGTCCCGCTTCTTCTTCGGCGGAATCACTTTAACTTTAGCTTTCGCCTTACCTCGCAATACTGCTCCATTGATTACGACCTCCATGGGTTCGTCCATTTCGGGAAGATCGTACATGACGTCCAGCATGGCATTCTCCATTATCGAGCGTAGGGCACGGGCACCAGTCTTGAGCTCAATGGCCTGCTTGGCTATTTCGGCAACCGCCTCTTTTGTGAAACGAAGTTCGGCTCCTTCCATGGAAAACAGTTTTCGATACTGTTTGATAAGGGAATTTTTCGTGTCCTGAAGAATTTGCACAAGATCTTTTCGAGAAAGTTCGTTCAGAACCGAAACCACGGGCAAGCGACCGATAAATTCCGGAATGAGTCCGTATTTGACAAGGTCCTCCGGACGCACTTGGGCCAATAGTTCCTTTTCGCTTATGCGATCTTCCGAGCTGTATCCAACGGTTCGGTTTCCCGTGCGCTCCTCGATGATCTTGTCCAAATCCACGAAGGCTCCACCGCAAATGAACAGGACGTTGGACGTGTCGAGTTGGATGTATTCCTGATTAGGATGCTTGCGCCCACCCTGAGGCGGGACATTGCAAATCGTGCCCTCGAGTATTTTGAGAAGGGCTTGCTGAACGCCTTCTCCGGAAACGTCTCGGGTGATTGAAACATTATCCGTTTTCCGGCCGATCTTGTCGATTTCGTCGACGTAAATGATACCGCACTGGGCCTTTTCTACGTCTTGGTCGGCGGATTGGAGGAGGCGGAGTATTATATTTTCGACGTCGTCGCCGACGTAACCTGCCTCGGTAAGAGTTGTGGCGTCAGCGATGGCAAAGGGAACGTCGAGAAGCTTGGCCAATGTCCGGGCAAGATATGTCTTGCCACTTCCTGTGGGACCTAGAAG
>CALBIN010000556.1 GCA_937893275.1 uncultured Opitutia bacterium
GAATTCCTCGAGTTTCATCAGCTCCCGATACAACGACATGGATGACTTGAGAAGCGGATGAATAGCCTGTGCTCCGACCAACATATCCGTCTCGTTACAACGAAGAGCGAAACGAAGAAACCAGTGAGCCAAACGCAGGTCCAGCCGAAGTTTGACGGAAAAAGGTGAGTTAGGCTTGAGCATCCCACGGAGGGTGGATCCAACGGCACCCGGTTCGGTGAGAGGCAAAACGTGACTGGGGCAGACGTAACCGCAATTGTGCAAAGAACAGCCCTCGCCGAAAAGTTCACGGTCGATAATAACGACCTTCAAACCGGCCTCCACAAGGTAGTGAGCGCATGCGGCGCCAATGACACCGCCACCCACAACTAGGACGGGCTTTGCCGAATCGTTCATGTCGAAATTCCTGTACGGAGGGGGTCTGTGGAATCAAAGAAAAGCTCACCCTCGCCAGTTACGTAGGCGGAACCGCGAACCGTCGGGATGACCTTGTCTCCATCAAGTTTTCCCGTCGCCTCGAAGATACTGCCTATAACGCTTTCTTGCCGCCAAGTTTCACCGGGAGAAAGTTTTCCATCCGCGACAAGACAAGCCAGCTTGGCACTTGTACCCGTGCCACAGGGCGACCTGTCGTAGGCTCCCCCGGGGCAAAGCACAAAATTACGAGAATCGGCGGCAGGGTTGTCGGTTGGGGCAAAAAGCTCGATGTGGTCGATTTCGCCGCCATCCGCTCCGGTAACACCTTCACGATCGAGGGCTGATCGAATACGGCGCGTAAAATCGGACAGTCGCTCGACGTTTCCGACTTCAATAACTTGACCGTGATCCTCCACGAGAAAAAACCAATTTCCGCCCCACGCAACGTCCCCCGACAAGGGGCCATGCCCTTCCACTTCGATGGTCAGGTTTCGAGCAAATCGATAGCTCGGCACGTTCTCAACGCTAACCTCGTTGTTCTCATGTAGTTCAATCCCCACCGAACCTACGGGCGTATCCAAACGATGCACCCCCTTGTCCACGCGACCGAGATGAGCCAAAGTTGCGGCCAAACCAATCGTACCGTGACCACACATGTTTAGAACACCCACGTTGTTGAAGAAAATAATGCCGGCAACGCAATCGGGTTCGGATGGTTCCACTAATAAGCCGCCCACCAAGACGTCGGTTCCACGAGGCTCAAGCACCACGGCTGCCCTAAAGTCATCGAATTCGTCGCGTAAACGTTCTCGACGCTCCGCGAGCTTTCCCGAGCCAAGGTCGGGTCCCCCCGAAACGACGATCCGAGTGGGCTCACCACCCGTGTGGGAATCAACAATTCGGACCGAATCGGGCCAACCATGACTGTGTAAGGTCTCTACGGTCATCTAAGAAAATGCGGTCAAATAGGATTGAAAAAATCAGCGTGCGAATGAATAAAGGTTTCTGATTATCAACAATTCAGCTTCATGCAATCGCCGTTTAAAACAAATCATATACTATTCACGCTGGCTCTTTTCGGAGCAAATGCTTTGGACGCGGCCGAATGGAATCAATATCACGGCGCCAATTCCGACAACAAGGCACAGGAAACGCTGGCATCCGCTGCATGGCTCAACAAGGCATCCTCCCAAGCATGGAAGACGGCCACCCCACTTGGCTTCAGTTCTTTCAGTGTTTCGGGCGGTCGAGCATTCACTCTTGTAGGGAGGACGGACGAGGATGGCCTGAAGCAAGAATTCTGCCTAGCCCTCGATGTCAAGACGGGGAAGGAAGTCTGGTCGGCTAAATTGGATCGCCTCGATTTCGGACGAGGAGGAGGAGACTCCGGTGCTTCGGACAACAAGGGTGGCGATGGTCCACGCTCCACCCCCTCCGCCGCAGACGGCAAGGTCTGGGTCTACGATGCCGACATGAACCTTTATTGCTTCGACGCATCGAATGGGAAATCGATCTGGAAGGTATCGGTCGTAAAGGAACATTCCGGACTCCCAATCAAGTGGGACAACGCATCCGCCCCCTTGTTGGAAGGAAAGAACGTGATCGTCTACGGCGGTGGCGCAGGACAAACCTTTCTCGCCTTTGACCGTACAACGGGAAAGATGATCTGGAAGAGTGGCGACGAAATCATAACTCACGCCACGCCTATAGCCGCAACCATTCACGGCGTACGCCAAATCCTCTTCTTTTGCGTATCGGGAATCGTCTCCGTCGATGCATCCACGGGCAAGGAACTCTGGCGACAAAAGTTCAGGTTCGCGGTATCCACGGCCGCCTCCCCAATAGTTACTGGAAATCTTGTATACTGCTCAGCCGGTTATGGCGTGGGAGCCGGACTCTATAGAATCTCCAAGAAAGG
>CALBIN010000557.1 GCA_937893275.1 uncultured Opitutia bacterium
CGATGATCCTCGAATTCGAGGGTGCAGAGAGAGTGGGTGATACCTTCGATGGAGTCGGATTGTCCGTGAGCGAAATCGTAGGAAGGATAGATCTTCCATTTGTCGCCCGTTTTCGGATGATCTGCGTGAACGATCCGGTAGATCACAGGGTCTCGCATATTCAGGTTGGGGGAAGACATGTCGATTTTCACCCGAAGGGTACATGAACCATCCTCAAACTCTCCATCCCTCATTTTGCCAAAGAGGTCGAGGTTCTCTTCAACGGAACGTTCGCGAAAGCAACAGTTCTCACCCGATTCGGTTAAAGTGCCTCGTTTCTGCCGCATTTCTTCGGCTGAAAGGTCGCAAACGTATGCTTTCCCAGCTTGGATCAATTGTATGGCCCATTCGTGGAGTTGGTCGAAATAGTCCGAGGCATGACAAAGGCGGTTTTCCCAGTCGAAACCGAGCCAGCGAACGTCTTCCATAATGGCTTTGGCATATTCCGTCTTCTCGGCGACGGGGTTGGTGTCGTCGAGCCGCAGGTTGCATAAGCCGCCGAATTCATCGGCAACGCCAAAATTCAGGCAAATGCTTTTGGCATGCCCAAGGTGCAGATAACCGTTGGGCTCCGGCGGAAAGCGGGTGTGTACGCGCCCATCATTTTTGCCTGCTTCGACTTCCTCGTGGACAATGGAACGAATGAAATCGAGGGGTGCTTCTTTCTGGGGATCCTGAACTTCGGACATGTTTTGGTTATGTTGAGTTTAGAAATTAATCTATGCGATTTCCATACTTGGCTTGGTATTCTTTCTCCAAGGACTTCAGCCCCTTTTTGCTAAGCCCGTGACCTGCTTCGGACAGGACTTCCAATGCCAGTCTCAAGCGGGTGCGGGAAAGATCGGGTCCGAGAATCGCCATGGCTTCAAAAAGTGGAAGAGAAACGCTGGAACCAGTTATCGCGACGAAAAACGTGGGCATAAGCTGTTTCAGCTTCAATTCCTCTATTTCGGCTATTCTGTTGAAGACGTTGCCTATTGGTTCGCCCTTCCATTCGCGGAGTTTCTCCAATTCCCATTCCGCTATCTTAATAAGTCTTGAGGCATCTGTCGGTTCCAACTTGCCCGAGATTGAATCCACATCGATCCCCACCTTTTCGGAAAATAGGAATGAGGCAAGTGGACTGAAGTCGGAAAAGGTTTCCAGTCGGGGTAGGGCGAGCGGAAGAATTTTGCCGAGAAATTCATCGTTGAACTTCCATTCGCCAAGTCGAGCAAGAAGGTCATTTGCAGATAATTGTTCCCGGAGGTAGCGACCGTTGAGCCACTTGAGCTTGGATACGTCGAAAATGGGTCCGCCCAAGCTGATGCGAGAGTGGTCGAAGGTTTCCGACATGTCCGAAATGGAGAAGATTTCCCTTTGATCGGGTAGGGTGTAGGCCATCATCCCAAGGTAGTTCACGACTGCTTCCGGCAGAAAACCCGCGTCCCGGTAGTGAAAGATGCTGGTGGGATTCTTCCTTTTGGAAAGCTTCGATTTGTCGGGATTGCGAAGGAGTGGAAGATGAATGAATTTTGGCGGTTCCCACCCGAACGCTTCGTACAAAAGAATGTGCTTGGGGCCACTGTTGATCCATTCCTCGCCTCGAATGACGTGGGTTATGTTCATCAGGTGATCATCGACCACATTGGCGAGATGATAGGTAGGGAATCCATCCGACTTTCTAAGGACTTGATGATCCACCTGCGACCACGCTATTCGAATCTCATCGCGAAGTTCGTCATGAAAAATGCACTCTCCCTCAGTGGGCACATTGAGTCTTACCACATAAGGAGTTCCGTTGGAACCACGCTCCTCAGCCTCTTCAGGGTCTAAGGAAAGGCAATGACCATCGTAACGAGGAGTCTCCTTGCGTGCCATTTGTTCGGAGCGAAGATCGGAAAGGCGTTCGGATGAGCAAAAACAGCGGTAGGCCCCTCCGTTCTCAAGCAGTTTCTGGACATGGACCTCATAAATGTCGAGGCGTTCGCTTTGCCTGTATGGACCGAGATCGCCACCGACGTCCGGGCCTTCATCCCATTGCAGGTCTAGCCAACCCAATGAGTCGAGAATGGCTTTTTCCGATCCTTCGGTGGATCGAGCCCTGTCCGTGTCCTCGATGCGTAGGATGAACTGCCCGCCATGCTTGCGAGCGAAAACAAGATTAAACAACGCCATGTAGGCGGTCCCGACATGCGGGTCGCCCGTTGGTGATGGAGCAACTCGGGTGCGAACTACGGACTGCGCGATATTTTCCACATCACCCCATTATGGATAGGTGGACCGAATGACGATAAAAAACGATTTGCCGCGACCCTTGCATTTCCTCCCCGATAAAGTAGGCTAGGTGGAATGAAGGTTCTAGTAGTCGGTGCGAATGGAAAGGTGGGGACATTGTTGAGCGGGAAATTGTGGGCCGCTCATGATTTCTCTCCCGTCGCTCTCATACGAGACGTACGTCAGCAAATGAAGTTTACCGCATTTGGGGTGCCTTCCGTAGTTGGCGACATCGAAAATGGCGTTTCGGAGTTCTTGCCGGGTATGGATGCAGTAGTCTTTACCGCTGGTTCGGGTGCCCACACGGGCCCTGACAAGACCATCGACGTCGATCAAAACGCAGCGATGCGACTTATCGACGATTGCGTAAAAGACGGAGTGCGGCGATTTGTTATGGTGAGTGCCATTGGTGCGGATCCGGAATCCGAATCCGATCGTATCCGTCATTACCTAAGGGCCAAGGGGATAGCCGACAACCACTTGCGGGCCAGTGGTTTGGACTATGTCATTTTGCAACCGGGCAGGTTGCAGGACGAAACCGGCACGGGACGCATTGAAGTGGCGGAGGACTTGGAACGGCACGAAACCATTGCCCGTGAGGATGTTGCAGACGCCATAATCGAATGTCTCCGCAATTACCTGACCATTGGCAAAACCATCCGGATGGTATCAGGAGAATTGAAGATAAAGGATGCAATAGCTCAATTTGCTGGCGGAGGAAACCTTCCGCCCATCGCCTAAAAATTTGCCTCAACCTCATTAATTTGTCTTGAACGAGTTCACTCTAGTCTCCATTATAGTTTTTCAACTTGTTCGATAAATAATCATAATTAAGGATACATACATAATGAAAAAGATACTTGCTATCGCTTCTGCTCTCGCAATCTGTGTCGCTTTTTCCTTCGCAGCGAAGAAAGCACCTGGCCCTGTTAACGATAAGTGCCCAATTTCCGGCAAGGCTGTCAATGCCGACCAAACCGTTGACGTCGGCGTATGCTGTGGCAACTGTGCTAAAAAAGTCGTAAAAGATCCCAAACTTGCCTTGAAGGCGAAGGGTGACTTCAAGAAATGCCCAATTTCCGGCAAGCCAGCTAAGAAGACCGTTAAAGTCGGATTCTGCTGCGGCAATTGCAAGAAAAAGGCATCTTCTTCCTGAAGAGTCTTTTCAAATTATTAATTTCACAATTTGAGATTTATCTCTTAAGGAGAGGCTCCCTAATCGGGGAGCCTCTTTTTTGTGCCCTGAACATTACCTATTTCAGAACAATTCAAACATGCCAAAGCGCACAGACATCGAGACAATCTTGATCATCGGCTCGGGCCCCATAATTATTGGGCAAGCCTGTGAGTTCGACTACAGTGGCGCCCAAGCTTGCAAAGCCCTCCGTGAAGAGGGGTATAGAGTGGCTTTGGTCAACAGCAATCCGGCCACCATCATGACAGATCCGGAATTTGCCGACGCCACTTATGTCGAGCCACTCACTGTCGAGTGCGTCCGAAAGATTATAGAGAAGGAAAAACCCGATGCTCTGCTACCAACTCTGGGAGGCCAAACCGGGTTGAATCTTTCACTCGAGCTGTTCGAGGCGGGAATCCTTGATGAGCATGACGTGGAGATGATAGGCGCTAAACCGGATGCGATTAAAAAGGGCGAGGATCGTGAACTTTTCAAGCAGGCCATGATCAAAATCGGTCTAGACGTGGCCAAATCCATAGCTGTTAACACCCTTGAGCAGGCCCAATCCGGCTTTCAAGAAGTGGGAGACTTCCCTTTCATTATTAGACCTGCGTTTACTCTTGGTGGTACGGGTGGCG
>CALBIN010000558.1 GCA_937893275.1 uncultured Opitutia bacterium
CGGTGCCAATGCCCGACCGTTTTGCTCCCCTTTGATCTTCGCAATACCAAGGCTTTTTTCGGTAGATGGAGTAAGCTTTCCCTTATCGTCGAGTACATTGGCAAATTCAAGAATCGTTGGTGCCAGATCCACCCAGCTGACCATGGCATCTGTCGCGACGCCCCTTTTTTTCAAGTAAGGGTTTCTTACTAGGCAGGGAGATCGCATGCCCCCTTCATAAAGGGTGGTTTTGGCTCCTGGCATAGCGATGCCGTGGTCGGCGATGAAGAGGAATAGGGTGTCTTCCCATTTGCCCGTTTCCTTTAGGATTTCGATTAGACGACCGATGCCTTGATCCACTCGCGAAACAGACTGATAGTACTGTGCGATTTCGGCTCGGCTGGTCGGGGTGTCCGGCAAAAAACCCGGGACATTTACTTTTTGGGGATCGTAGATTACCTCCTTTATGCTGGGATAGCCATTGGATCCTGGTTTTGGATTGCCGAAGCGGTCGGGTTTGTAGGGAAGTTCATTGGCTGAACCTCCTCCTCGATGAGGGTCGGAGGTGCAGATGTAGAGAAAGAACGGTTTTTCAGAATCCTCTGCGAGAAAGGCTTTAGAGTTTTCTGCCATTTCAACGGGGCTACGGGATTTGCCGGGGATGGCTTGGCCGAACTTGTAGATACTTTCGGGCGCTACATGATATTTGCCGCAACGAGCTGTGCGATAGCCGCCATGAGAAAGGTATACGGGAAGGCTGATGAGGTTTCCGTAGCTGTTGAATTTGTGGTAACTATGTTGATGACCGTAATGTCCGTTGGCATGGTTGTGTAGTCCCGAAAGGATGACGGACCGGCTGGCCGAGCAGCTGGCGGTCGTGCAGAAGGCGTTCTTGAAGAGAGTTCCTTCGGTGGCAAGAGCATCGAGATTCGGAGTTTTTATTGCAGGGTTTCCGTATGCTCCGAAATCGGGACTCTGGTCGTCGGTTACGAACAAGACGACATTTCGCTTTGCGGCTTGGGCGATGCCTAAGCTGAGGCAAAGCAAGAAAATCAAAGACGTAAAAGTTTCCATGGTACTGAAATGTTAAGGATGGATGATGATTAATTAAATCCCCATGGCGTCTGTCGAGTTCCAATCGCCTTTTAAAATAGAAAAACCGGCGTCGAGTGACGCCGGCTTTTCGGGATGTGGTGGAGCTTATTAAGCCTTGCGGGATAGGCTTTACCGAAATTTATTTTACTTGAAATTTATCCGATCTCGACAGGTTTTCCGGTACGGGCGGATTCGTAGGTTGCATCAATCGTTTTCATTAGAGACAGAGCCTGATCCGGGGTGTTCAGTGGCACTTCGGCGCCTTCTATGGAAAGAATGAAGTTCTGGGCAGCGCGAATACGTCCCATATCCTCGTTCGCCTCAGTGATTATTGAGCGATTCACCGAGCGACCATTCTCCTGTACGTAGAGCTCGCAATCGTCGATTGCAGTCTCATCGAGACCATCCGAACCAAAAAGCCTGCGGATCATGCCGCCTGCCTTGGTGCCTTGAAAGGTAACGGAGACTTCCTCACGTTTGTTCATCTCGGCCCAAGAGACCTGAAAGGAAAGAACTTGTCCGGTTGCGAACCGTACGAAGCCGTGGGCCGCACTCTCGACGTCCGTAGCGCCATCGACCACGTCGGGTATCCCCCACGGCCCCTTGAACGCTTTGTCCGTAATGAAATCATCGAAGGTTTGAGCGAGAACGTATTGCGGTTCAGGGTAGTCCATGTAGTACATGGCGAGGTCAACCATATGTAAAAGGTCGATGAGAGGACCGCCACCAGACAGTTCCTTATTGGTAAACCAACCGCCAAACCCCGGTATGCCCGTACGTCGAATCCACTTGGCTTGCGCAGAATTTATGCGACCTACTTCGTCCCCCTTGATGTAATCCCTCAAGGCGTAGGATTCAGGTCTTGCTCGGTTATTAAAATTAAACATCAAGGTCTTGCCCGCTGCCTCTGCGGCATCTTTCATTTGAGAGACTTCTGAGGCATTCAATGCGGGAGGTTTTTCACAGAATACGTGCTTGCCCGCTTCCAGAAGTTGGACGCTCAGTGGTTTGTGAAAACGATTTGGGGTGATCACGCTTACGGCTTCCAGTTCGGGTTGCCGTTCAAGCATTTCCGCGACGTCGCTGAACACATTGGCAATCTCGTATTCTTTCGCTGCTTTTGCGGCTGCTGCCTCATTCATGTCGCAGATGGCGATTATTTCGGCATCGGCTTCTCGAAAGCCAGCCGCGTGGTATTGGAGCATGCCGCCCGCGCCGATGATTCCTACTTTAGTAGCCATAGTTTTCAGATGCGGGGAAATTTGACCCACTTTTCCTTTGCCTTTGAGCTTTTTACGACAGTCTCGATGAAAGCCATTCCAATTATGCCGTCCCTAATATCGGGAAAGTCATAGCCACTTTTGCGAGGGAACTTGCCCGCGATCTCATCACGAATGGCGACGCCGGCGGCGTTGTATACGTTTGCAAAAGCCTCTATGAAGCCTTCGGGGTGACCAAATGGAATGCGCGTGTTTGCGGCGGCGGCTCCAGTTATGTAATCGTTGCCTCTCCTATAGATCGTGCGTAG
>CALBIN010000559.1 GCA_937893275.1 uncultured Opitutia bacterium
GGGAGTCTTTGCGAAATCCTTCAAGTAGGTTCCGTAAGCCGAGATTGCCTCGAAGGCGTGGTCGTCGACGAGTACAACTACCATGTTGGGCTTGGCGCTTCCTCCGTAAAGGGAAATCATCCAGATAGGAAATATCGTAAAGAAAGGTTTCAACTTTTTACTTACCTAAGAGGTTGACGCGCCGTAACACTTTTTAACGACTCCTTGAGGAACATCATTTTTCTCGGATACAAATCAACTCCTTCATCGTGCGAGCATATATTCTGTCATTTGCATAGGACAAAGATGAAAGCGACCAGGTTTCGCCAGCGGGACCTAGATCGCTAATGGAGAGAAGTGCCTTTTCATCGAGTGTTTCAGCATTCCATTTCAGCACATAGACCATGCCGGTCATCGTCGGGAAATAAATCTTTTCGCCTACCACTATTGGACTAGCGGCAGAAACGTGACCCCAACCGTTACCTGAATTGCGCTTGTCTTGTGTGGCTCGAAAGCCGTTGGCGTTCTTCATGTCGTTCGGCAAGGCTTTTTGCCAGTTCGTCACATCGAGTTTACCCACTTTGCGAATTACTTGAGCAGGTACCTGCAGGTATTCGACCTTGTTCGTTCTGATGTTCACTCGACCAATCATGAAGCCGCTGAAAGAACGGAAGTAATGGTAATCTTCGATTAGAAGGTTGGTCATGTAAGTGATTGTCTTTTTGGCCTTTGCCATTCGTTGCTTTTCTCGAGTCACGTACTTGCCGTTTTCCAACCGGCATATGGTTACGTCTTCAGTCAATGAAACCGCTCCCTTTCGCTTTCCGGTTTTTATATCAAGTACAAGGTGCTCTTTCCCGACGAACAACATTGCGGAGTCTTTGTTCCAGTTTGCATTTTGCACGGCTTGATATTTGGTGATTTCGACATCCCAGATTCGTTTGCCGTTGGTTGCATCTAAAAGTGATAGGCCGTATGGTTCTTCGGGTGGTTTATGTCCGCCGCCACGGCCAGTCAGTATGGCGTAGTCACCATTTGCCAGTTTTCCTGAGATGGAAGTCGAGTGTATACTTGTGGCCGATTCTGCCTGCCAACATCGCTTGCCGTTTGCGAGTTTGTAGGCTTGTAGATAGGTCCAGTACTCTCGACCACGGCCTAGTGGGTGCGAACCGGTTTTTGTCGTGACTGTCACAGGCAAATCGTAACGTGGCGCATGCACAAGGACGATGTTCCCGTCGATAATTAGCGGTTCGTGCTGCCGTGCATGGTGCCTGCCAAAGGGTGTCCATTTGTGTGACCATTGTTCTACTCCTGCAAAATCAAAAGCCTTTACCGTGCCACCGACGTTCGTGAACACCACACGCTCGTCATCCGCCACCGGCGATGCAGCCGTGTTGTCGCTGAAGAGACTTGATAAGTCGGTTGTTCGCGTACCGGGAATTTCACGTCGCCATAGTTCTTTCCCTGTCGTGGCATCGAAGCACAAGCCGAGTATCAACGAACCAGTCTCTGTGTCTTTGTTTATGACTTCGTGAGAGGTGACGAATGCAAGACCATCGGAAATAATTACCGAACCTTGGCCCGTATTAGGCAAAGGTACCTTCCAATCTATGTTTTGATCTCTCGAGGCACTGAAGAAAGAGGGGGCCTTTCCTTCTACGATGAAGTTTTCATTCGGGCCCGCAGCTTGGGGCCATTGGTCGGAATACCCGTCAATTCGACACAACAGGAATGCCGTGAAAAGAAGGGGAATGAGCTTCGCCATGTTAGGCGATTAGTTCGGGGATTATTTCTCCGCCGAATTGGCTGAGTTGCTTGTAACGGCCACCGTGGAAGAAGGTCAGCTTATTATCGTCCAGTCCGAGAAGGTGGAGCAGCGTTACATGTAAGTCACGAATGGGATGAGCCACCTCGACGGCTCCCGAGCCCAATTCGTCGGTTGCCCCGACGATGGCACCACGCTTGACCCCTCCGCCAGCCATGAGCATGGTCATGGCTTGATTGTTGTGCCCGCGACCGATTGCGTAGACCCCGCCTCGACGGTTGTTGTCGGGGGTTCTGCCGAATTCGCCGAGCCAAAGAACAAGCGTATCCTCAAGCATGCCCCGATCCTTCAAGTCCTTGATTAGGGCTGTCATGGGTTGGTCCACACTCTTGATACGGGCGGCGTGGGCGCGCTCGAGGTAGTCGTGGCTATCCCATCCGCCCGAGAAAACCTGCACGAAGCGAACGCCTTTCTCGACCAGTCGACGGGCCATCAGGCATTGCTTGCCGAATTCTGACGTCTCTTTCTGGTTCAAGCCATAGGCTTCCTTGGTCTTTTCCGTTTCTCCACCCAAGTCGATGACGCCGGGAACCTCCATTTGCATACGGTAGGCCAACTCGTAGCTTTGCATGCGGGCTTCCAAATCGTCATGCTGGGGGTGCTTAGCCATATGGCGTTTGTTCAGGAACGCCAGTTCGTCAAGTGTCTGTCTTTGGTGTTCCCGGGGCTTGTTGGAAGGAGCGTTCAGGTCTAGGATAGGTGAACCCGTAGGCCGGAGTCGCGTGCCTTGGTACTGCCCGGGAAGAAAACCGTTTGACCAGTTGCGCGAGCCTCCTTGGGGCAGGGCAAGTTCGGTCATGACGACGTAGCCAGGAAGGTTTTGATTTACGGAACCAAGCCCGTAGTTGGCCCAAGCTCCAAGGGCCGGGTCGCCCCCGAGTCGGCTGCCCGTGTTCATGTGAAAGAGGGCTTCGGGATGATTGAGGGATTCGGCAAAGCAACCACGGTAGTTACAAAGTTCATCGGCAACTTTAGGGAGGTGTACCCATCGGTCACTCATGTCGAGACCCGACTGGCCGACTTTACGCGAACCGTAGGGGCTACCGACATAGAACTTGTAGCCGTTGGCCAAGCTGCCAGGACGCTTGGATTCAGTTTTGTGAAGTTTGTTGAGTTTGGGCTTGGGGTCGAATGTGTCGACTTGGCTCGGACCGCCTTCCATGAAGAGCATGATGACGTTCTTGGCCTTGGGTTCGTACATAGGCTTTTTCGCCCCGCCAATCTCCTTGGATAACAAGTTGGTCATGGCCAAAGCCCCGAGAGACGAGGTCAGTCCGTAGAGAAAATCACGACGATTGAGTTCGGGAAAGAGAAACGGGTTCTTCATATCAGTAGACGTACATAAATTCGTTGGTATTGAAAAGTACGAGGCATAGGTCGGCGAGGGCTCGTGTAGAAGGTTTGACGCCAGAGGCTTTTTTGTCTGCCTTGTAATTCTCAAAGGCGGGAAGAATTTCCTCGTACTCGAAGGGAAGGCCTGTGGTTTCCTCGACCAAGGATCGGGTGATGGACATCGGGTACCGGGACTTTTCGGGCTTATGCATTTGGTGGTGTTTCTTCATCCTGTCGACATATTGCTCGAGCCGTTCCCACTCCTGCTTGTCCGGAACCCGGCCAAAGGCTAATTGTACGGCTCGCTTGACTTGCAGGTGAAGGGTGTCGAACTCTTTTTCCACACGCAGGGCAAAGGCGATGGCCCGGTCGTTCATCAAGTCGCTGTTGAGGAGAGTGAAGGCCTGGGGACTAACCGACTCGGAGACCCGTTCCTCGCAGGAGTCGTTGGGGTTGGGTTGGTTGAACAGTTCGAGAAAAGGATCGGGTTGTCCACGGACGCGGTAGGCGTATATGGTCCGCCGGTTTCTTTGTTTTGGCCAGATCGAGGGTTGGTAGGCAGGAGCAAGAGAGAACTGGATCATGCGTGGTTGAAGGGCGACTTCCATATTGATTTCGGGCATGATGGGGAGTCCACCCACTTCCCGATTCAACTCACCCGTACTGATTAGCATACCGTCGCGCAATTCCTCTGCGGTGAGTCGTCGTGGTTCACGGTAGGCGAGCAAATGGTTTTCGGGATCATTGTTACGGAGTTTTTCGATCTGCGGGTGCTCCGTGCCTTGGCGGTAGGTTTTGGAGAGCATGATGAGCTTGTGCAGTCGCTTAAATTCCCAGCCATGTTCCACGAAGTCTTTCGCTAGCCAGTCAAGAAGCTGGGGGTGGGTCGGTCTCTTTCCCTTGGCTCCGAAATTGTTGGGGTTGCCGGCGAGCGGCTTGCCAAAGTGCATCTGCCATACCCGGTTGACGATGGAACGAGCGGTGAGTGGATTTTCTGGGTTGGCGATCCATTTCGCGAGGGCCAACCGCCGGCCCTCGGTTTGCTTGCCTATGACGAAGGGGGTGACTGGTGCTTTCGAAACGGGTAGTCCCAAAGCGCTGAGTACGCCCGGAAGCACGGTTTCTCCGGGGGCCTCGAGGGCTCCGCCAAGGAGGATATGATTGTCGGGTAGCGGTTTTTCCTCGGTTTTGGCTGGCATCCGAAGCTTACGCGAGTCGAGCTTGCTCGGCACGGGGCCATTGAAAACACTTTGGGCAAGGGGTTCGTAGCGTTCGAGCCGGCGGGTCCAGATCCAATCGTCCTGTCGGCGAACTTTTAACCTGCCTTGCTCGATTGGCGAAAGACCGACGTAACGGGGAGGCTTTTCCTCGTCGGGCAGGCTTCTACGCTTGTCTTCGTTGAGGTATTCCTTCCCCCTTTCGGCATACCAAGCCTTGGCCGCCTTTTCCTGCTTATCGAGAAGAGCGTGATGCTTTTCCTTTGCGAAGTCCAACATGCCTTGGCTGGCTTTTTTGCCTTGTTCGAGACCGATCAAGTTTTCCTCCTTGGCAAAGGGTGCCGGGCGCTCAGAAAGCTGAGTTCCTGCAAAGACTGCGTAAAAGCGATAGTAGTCGCGCGTGGGAAGAGGATCGAACTTATGATCGTGGCACTTGAAGCATCGCATGGTGGTGCTGAGAAAGGTCTGTCCCACTGAATTGATCACGTCGTCGAGGTAGAGCTGCCGAGCTTGGGGCTTCAACACCATGGCCGGGTCCCATGGGCCCATCCGAAGAAAGGAGGTCGCAACGAGAAGCTCGGGGTTTTTCTCACCCTTGGGTTGTTTTTCCCAAAGCTCGTCTCCCGCGATTTGTTCGATGACGAATTGATCGTAGGGTTTGTCCTGATTGAAAGATCGTACGACGTAGTCCCTGTAACGCCACATATTGGAACGTTCGTAATCGTTCGAAAGCCCGGCGGTGTCCGCGTAGCGGGCGACATCGAGCCAGTGCTGGGCGGAACGTTCACCGTAATGAGGGCTATCGAGTAAATGATCGATCAGGTCGCTCCAAGCCTTGTCGGGGTCCTTCTCCCATGCGAGGCGAAACT